>NZ_JBCEWQ010000115.1:0-28155 GCF_038448545.1 Streptomyces sp. CLV115 | reverse complement strand
GCCCCCCCCCCCCCCGCCGCTACACCTTGCGGTACCCGTACGCCTCCGACGCCGCGGCCTCCACCGCCGCGATGTCGCCGCCCGCCGACGCGGTGACCACGGCCGCCACGGCACCCTCCACGAACGGCGCGTCCACCAGTCGCGAGCCGTCCGGCAGTTCGTCGCCCTCGGCCAGCATCGACTTGACCGTGAGCACCGCACTGCCCAGATCGACCAGCAGCGCGACGCCCGCGCCGGAGTCCACCGACCTGGCGGCCTCGGCGATCAGCTCCGCACTCGTCCCGAGACCACCCGCCGGGGTGCCACCGGCGGCGGCCACCGGTGCCGTGGCGCCGCCCGCCGCCAGCCCCCGGGCCAGCTCGGCCACCGACTCGGCCACCGGGCCGCTGTGCGAGACCAGTACGATCCCGACCTGACGCGCGTCGCTCATGCCCCGTCCCCGTCCGCCGCCGCGGTGTCGGCCAGCGCGGCGATCAGCAGGGCCGAGGACGTCGCCCCGGGGTCCTGGTGGCCGATGCTGCGCTCACCCAGGTAACTCGCCCTGCCCTTGCGGGCCTGCATCGGCACCGTCGCCAGCGCCCCCGCCTCGGCCGCCTCCCGGGCCGCCGTGAACGAGGTGCCGGCCACCTCGACGGCCGGCAGCAGCGCGTCGAGCATCGTCTTGTCCCCGGCCTGCGCCCCACCGAGCTGCGCCACGGCCGCGACGCCCACCCCGAGTGCCTCCGCGAACTGCTGCGGTGACACGACGGGCGCATCGCCCAGGGCCTTTCCCGTACGGCGCAGCAGCGTCCCGTACAACGGGCCCGACGCACCTCCGACCGTCGAGATCAGCTGCCTTCCGGCCAGGATCAGTACGGCCCCCGGAGTCCGCGGCGGCTCCTCGCCGAGGACCGCGGTCACCGCCGAGAACCCGCGCTCCATGTTGCTGCCGTGGTCGGCGTCCCCGATCGCGGAGTCGAGGTCGGTGAGGTGGCCCGCCTCACGGCTCACCAGAGCCGCGGCCGCGGTCATCCAACGGTGGAAGAAGTCGGCGTCGAGCACATGATCTCCTTGTCGCTCCAGCATGACGGGGGGTACCGGCGGATCAGCGGCCCCAGCGCAGCGCCGGGGTCTCCACCGGTGCGTCCCAGAGTCGCAGCAGTTCCTCGTCCACCTGGCAGACCGTCACCGAACAGCCCGCCATGTCGAGCGAGGTCACATAGTTCCCCACGAGCGTACGAGCCGCGACGACGCCCCGCTCGGACAGCACCCGCTGGACCTCGGCGCCGAACCCGTACAGCTCCAGCAGCGGCGTCGCGCCCATGCCGTTGACCAGCACGATCACCGGTCCGGTCGGCTGCAGGTCGTCCAGCACCGCGTGCACGGCGAAGTCCGCGATCTCCCGCGAGGTCATCATGGGCCGGCGCTCCCGCCCCGGCTCGCCGTGAATACCGATCCCCAGCTCCAGCTCACCGGGCGGCAGATCGAACGTGGGGGAGCCCTTTGCCGGTGTGGTGACGGCGCCGAGAGCCACCCCGAAACTCCGCGAGGCCTCGTTCACCTGCCGGGCGACGGCCTCCACCCGTTCCAGCGGGGCGCCCTCCTCGGCCGCGGCCCCGGCGATCTTCTCGACGAACAGGGTGGCGCCCGTGCCCCGGCGCCCCGCCGTGAAGAGACTGTCGGTCACGGCCACGTCGTCGTTGACCAGTACCTGGGCGACCCGGACACCCTCGTCCTCGGCGAGCTCGGCGGCCATCTCGAAGTTCAGCACGTCGCCCGTGTAGTTCTTGACGACGAACAGCACCCCCGCCCCGCTGTCGACCGCGGCGGCGGCCCGCACCATCTGGTCCGGCACGGGCGAGGTGAACACCTCTCCGGGACAGGCCGCGGAGAGCATCCCGGGCCCGACGAATCCCGCGTGCAGCGGCTCGTGCCCGGATCCCCCGCCGGAGACGAGCGCCACCTTCCCGGCCACGGGCGCGTCACGCCGTACGACGACCCGGTTCTCGACATCCACGGTCAGCTCGGGGTGGGCGGCGGCGATACCGCGCAGTGCGTCCGCGACAACGGTTTCGGGGACGTTGATCAGCATCCTCACGGCTACCTCCTGGTGAGCTTAGCAGGCAAGTTGTTGAGCACGGTTTTCGCAGGTCAGAATGAGTGGGGCGGATTATTGATCTTGGCGGTTCATGGCGTTCCGAAGCGGTTCCGCGCGGTATTGATGCTGACTCTTTGCTGAGTCTTCTGACGGAGCACCAGATGGGGTTGGTGGGTGGCGACCTTTGCGAATGTGCATCATGCCGCAATTATCGACGCGAGGGTGCGGGTGCGCGCCAGTGCGCCACCGGTCGGATGCAGATGATCCTGCTTCCGCCATGACCGTGTCCAGGGAGGTTGCTGGTCCGCCCGTTCATCTCCCGAGGATGCCGGGCCGGTACTGCTCGGACCGGGGGAGGCCACTTCCTGCAGACTGGCGTCCATCCATAGCTAACCTCAGCGTTTCAGTTGAGGCTGCGTCGGCCGGTGGGCGCGGTGAGGGTCCGACGCGGGGTTGGGTTCTCCAAGGTCCCTGGGGCGAGGTGGGCGGGGGCAGCGAGTCAGCTGGCGGGGCGGGGCAGCGTGGCCAGACGGTGGGGTGCGACCGTGAGCTCAGCCGGGTCGTCGATATCCGAAGGTCGACGCGGCGGCCGCTCCGGCTGATCCGAGCGGCGACGTGCAGGAGCCCCATCAGGCCCAATGGCGGCACGTGCCGCTGATCTGCTTACATCACTCCCTAATGTCAGGGCGAGATGGTGGTAATGCACCGGAATAGCCGATCGGTCCTCAGATCAGCCTCTGCCGTATCGCGTACGCCACCGCGTGCGACCGGTTCCGCAGCTGGAGCCTGGTCGTCACCGAGTGCAGCACGTTCTTTATGGTGCGCTCGGAGTAGGCGAGCTTCGTCGCGATGTCCGCGGTGTCGTACCCCTCCGCGACCAGCCTGAGCACATCCACCTCGCGTGCCGCGAGGCCGGTGAAGTGCAGGCCGCGCGGACCGAGCACCTGCCCCTGGAGGCGGCCCACCTCCTCCAGCAGCCGTCCCAGCAGGTCGGACGGGAGATGGCCCTCGCCCCGCGCCACCGTCCCGATGACCTGCACCAGATGCTCCGGAGTCGCGTCGGAGCGCCTGACCACACCGGCGACACCGCACTCCGCGGCACTCACCAGCTTCTGCTCGTCGATGTCCGTGGTGACCAGAACGGTACGTGAGGTGCTGGTGCGCTGAATGTGGCGCAGACGGATCAGCGTCTTCTCGTCGATGGCATCGGCCACGACGACCATCACACCGGGAACGACGGGCGCGTCCGCCTCGTCCGCCTCGTCCGGATGGGCATCGCAGAGCACGCTGGCCTCGGGCTGCCGACGCAGCAGGTCGGTGATCCCGGCCAGCGAGACCGGGTCGTAGGCCTGGACGGCAACGAACACTTTTGGCGCGGCAAGGGTCATACCGCAGGCTGCTTTCTCCTGTGCGATCGGAGCACTCGGGGCGGGGACAAGAAGGTTGAAGCGGCCGCGGAGCCGCTTTCCAGGCAGCGGCGCGCGGCGAACAGTCGGCTGGGAGCCGAGATCACCGAGGAGTGTGTGACGACCGATCCCGGCAGCGCTCCGCGTGGCCAGAATGCGGCGGGTGCTTGCCAACCGGAGGCGACGACGCGGGCAGAGTGATTGCGGGCGCAGGCGGCCAAAGCAACGGAAAGCTTCGACTCCGAGGCGGTGCGCCGTGCGATTGCAGTCAGGTGGTGCAGCAGCTCCGGTGTCAGTCGGACTCGTCCCTGAAGCAGACGGAGACGGCCCGTTCCGCGATTGGCGGCCAGTGAATCGGACAGCCAGTTCGGTCCTACACATTCGATGTTTCCCAGTGCCAGTACCGGCGCGGACGGGCAGTCGGTTTCGTGTTGCACGTAGAGCGCGGCCCCGCGCGCGGCGATGCGTTCAGCTGTTCGCGGGACAACAGGGGCATCTACATCGCGTTGAATCATCTCGGATTCCTCTTCCGGCCCGCCAGGGCCTGTGCTGTGCGGCGTATGTACTACGCCGCGCAGGGGCGATCCTGAGGACTTATGGGCAGGTGCACGTTCGGAGGGGGACTGTTCGGCCCGCATGCAGAGTGGCGAGACCTGCCGTCGCACGGGCCCGCGCCCGTGATGGCAAGGATGCCAAGGCGTCCTTGGTGGGAAGGATCCTCGGCGTCGCACGCCGGTCCCCAGGTGCCAGCTCTGTGGCTTCGTTCTGGGGGATGGGGAGTGAGGCGAGGAGATGGACGATCACCTGTCGACGGCGCATCTGCACGTGGTCGATCGCGACCGGGACAAAGACCGGTGCAACTGTTCCGAACAGGGCACGGCGTGCGGCCTCCACCGGAACCTGCCGGCCGGTGATCGGAGCGCCGGGTAACACGAAGTCTCCGCGACCGCTGGTGTCATTGAGGAGCAGGTGATCCGGCTCGACGCGGACGAGTACAGAAGCCCACAGGATCGGGGGCCGCCAGTTCTCATACGAGGCCCTGGCCTGAGCTTGTCGTTTAACGTCCGGCTTCGAACAGGTTGGTCCGGTGATCACTCGTTCGGGTATTTCCGGGGCGTGGGTGCGGCCTTCGCGTGATCCTGAACTCGACCAAGAGGTAAAGGACCTGATGCGAAGGCCGCAGTGGTGAGTGTGCTGGAACAGGATGTGCGGGGCGAGCCGTTCGCGGAACTGTCACGCTTCCGGGGGTCTTCTACGACTGCCTGACCGGACGGCGCGACGCGTTGTTCGAGCTCACCGACGCGGTGCTCTGCACCGACGGCCCGGTGAAGACCTTGGTGGACTTGGCACTGGCGCCCGAGCACCGGCGCGGGCACGGCACCCTGTACGCCGCGCTGAACCGCGGTCGCGTGGACTTCGGTCGGCTGCGGACTTCGCTGGCTGGCCTGCCGCTGCCGCGAGCCGCCGACGGCCGCCTGGTGCTCGCCGTCGACGTCTCGCCTTGGCTGCGGCCGGACGCCGCTACCTGCCCGGATCGTTCGTTCTGCCACACCTACGGCCGCGGCGACGCCAAGCACCAGATGATTCCCGGTTGGCCGTACTCGTTCGTCGTCGCGCTGGAGACCGGCCGCACCTCCTGGACCTCGGTGCTGGACGCGGTGCGGCTGGAGCCCGGCGCCGACCTGGCCGCCGTCACCGCTGCCCAACTCTGCGACACGGTGGTCCGGCTGATCGCTGCCGGGCAGTGGAAGGCGGGTGACCCGGAGATCCTGGTGATGATGGACGCCGGCTAAGATGCCCCGCGCATCGCCCACCTGTTGGCCGACCTGCCGGTGCAAGTCCTCGGCCGGCTCAGCTCGGACCGGGTGATGCGCCGCCCGGCGCCCAGCCGCGCGGAGTTCGCCGCGGCGAACCCGGCCGGCGGCCGGCCGCCCAAGCACGGCGGCGAGTTCGTCTTCGGCGACCCCACGACCTGGGGTGCCGAGCAGGCTGTGACCACTACGGAGACTCGTCGCTACGGCACCGCCGTCGCCCGGGCCTGGAACCGGCTCCACCCGCGGCTGACCCGCCGGGCGGCCTGGCTGGAGCACGACGGGCCGCTGCCGGTGATCGAGGGCACCGTGATCCGCCTGGCCGTCGAGAAGCTGCCCAGCGGCGGGGTGAACCGGC
Organism: Streptomyces sp. CLV115; assembly: GCF_038448545.1. NCBI lineage: Bacteria > Bacillati > Actinomycetota > Actinomycetes > Kitasatosporales > Streptomycetaceae > Streptomyces > Streptomyces sp. CLV115. The sequence goes on along the minus strand of NZ_JBCEWQ010000115.1, from coordinate 22,503 downwards.
CGGTCTGGCTGTGGTGGTCGAGCACTGGCGCCACCGCGGCCGACATCGACCGCTGCTGGCAAGCGTGCCTCCGCCGCTTCGACATGGAGCACACCTTCCGCCTGCTCAAGCAGACCCTCGGCTGGACCCGCCCGCGCCTGCGCGACTCCACGGCCGCTGACCGCTGGACCTGGCTGGTGATCGCCGCGCACACCCAGCTCCGCCTCGCCCGCCCGCTCGTCGCCGACCTCCGCTGGCCCTGGGAGCGGCCGGCGGAACCGAACAAGCTCACCCCTGCGCGCGTTCGGCGCGGGTTCAGGAACCTCCACACGAAGGCCCCCTCACCAGCGCGTGCGCCGAAACCCACCCGCCCAGGCCCGGGCCGACCACCCGGCTCGAAGAACCAGCGGCCCGCGCCTCGCCACGAGGTGGGCAGAGTCCTGGCCACCGGCCAGGCATACACCCGGCCCGCCCATCACAAGAAGGGCACCAAGCCCCGGCGAACAGGATGAGCGACGATCCCCCCATCAGGCAGGTCCGGGCCCGCTGCAGTAAACCAGCAGCCCGAATGGGAAGATCTTGCCGACCGTTCTGGTGCGAGGAGACAAAGTGGACGCCCGCTCGAAGCATGACCACTCCGGATGGGAGGAGGTCGTGCTCGCGGCCCGCGAACGCGCCCGCAGTCGGCAGGCCCTCATGGTCGAACGCTTCGGACTGTCGGGTGACGTGCAGTACCAGTGGTCGATGGACGACGCGCAGATCACGTGGTCGCGCTCCGGAAAGGTGTTCCTCACCGGCCGACTCACGCTGATCGGCAGCGTCAGCGTCCCCCAGCAGTCCTGGCTGTGGTCATGGGCGAACGAGTCACTTCCGCCCGCAGTCCTGGGCGACATCGAGCAGGTCCGGCAGTTCGGCGAGGAGAATGGCTACCCCGTCCTGCCGTGGTCGGGCTTCAACTACCATCCCGAACTTGTCGCTGAGGCTCGGATGGTCGCAGCATCCGTACTCGACGCCGAAGGGCTGTGGGCGGAGTCCACCGACGGCATGCAACTCCACTTCCTGGTTCATGACTTGAAGCTCACCGCTGCATGACAGCGATGGATGCCCAAGTGCCAGAGCTGCTGGCTGCGGCTGTCGGACGTTAAACGACAAGCTGAAAGAGCGTTTTGTCCTGGCGGGGGTGTTTGGTAACTGGCGCGATGTCAGCAGCTTGGGGCGGTCCGTGTCAGCGTGTGAGGATCCGCCTATGGAGTGTGATGTGTGTGGACGGTCGATGTGGCAGTGGCCGGTGCCGCCGACGGCTTGGGGAGAGGAGATCTGGTCCTGTTCCTGGTGCCATGCCGCCACCCATGTGGGCGGAGAGTGGTTTGAGATCTCGCGACCGCCGTACCTGCCCATGGAGATGCGCTGGGAGAGGGCCGTCGCGGATGGTCTTCCCGCTGGTGTCTCCCACGCTTTCGGCATCTTCGACAGGACACTGTGCGGGATCCGGGAAACTGGCATGTCGCCCTCCGACCGCTGGTGGCTGCCGGAACGGGAGGACGCCTGTGGTGCCTGTCGGGCAGCGGCGGGTGTCATCGAGGACCGCTGGCCGCAGGCCATGAGGGGCGGGAGCGCGCGCGTCAGCGTGGCCCGAAGGCTATGAATCCTTCCAGTTCGGAGTCGATTCTCGGGTGAGCCTGCGGCTCATCAGGTCGATCATTGCGAGGCGGATCATGGCTTCGGAGCGGTGCGGGTGGGTTTCGTAGTCGCGGGCGAGGCGGCGGTGGTGCATGAGCCAGCCGAAGGTCCGCTCGACGACCCAGCGCCGCGGAATCACCTTGAAGCCTTTCTGGGCGGGGTCGCGGCGGTGACTTCGACGTCGATGCCCAGGCGGGCGCCGTGGTCGATGACTTTGGTGCGGTAGCCGGTGTCGCCCCATGCCTTGGTGATGCGGGGGTGGTCGGCAGCGATGTTCGAGAGCACGTGGATGCCGCCGGTGTTGTCGGAGACGTTGGCGGCGGTGACCAGCACTGCCAGGAGAAGGCCGAGTGTGTCGACGCCGATGTGGCGTTTGCGGCCTGCGATCTTCTTGCCCGCGTCGATGCCCTGCCCGGCAGCGGGCACGTTGGCTGAGGTCTTGATGCTCTGGGCGTCGAGGATGCAGGCGCTCGGCTCGGCGTCCCGGCCTTCGGCTTCCCGGACCAGGCGTCTCAGGAGGCCGTTGAGGTGGTCGAAGACACCCTCCTTCTGCCAGGCGGCGAAGTACGCCCCTGGCACCGGCCCGACCGTCGGCACTGGGTGATCGCCCGCCGCAGCGTTGCCCGCCCCGAAGAGCTCTCCTACTACATCGCCTACTGCCCCGACGACACCACTCTGGACCAGCTGATCCACATCGCTGGCAGCCACTGGGCGATCGAGGAATGCTTCCAGACCGCGAAGCAGGAGTGCGGCCTGGACGACTACCAAGTTCGCCGTTACCCCGGCTGGCACCGCAATATCACCCTGGCCATGGCCGCCGACGCCTGCCTCACCGTCCTGCGGGCCCGCGAACTGGACACCGGGAAAGCAGAAACGGATCCTCCCAGCTCATCCATCTCAGCCTCGCCGAGATCAGACGTCTGATCCACCGCCTCACCAACCGAGGGCCCGCACCGGTCGAGCACGTCCTGCACTGGTCGATCTGGCGCCGAAGACGACAACACCAAGCCCGCACCAGCCACACAAACGACGCGGTCACACACCACCGGAAACCGACCCACCGTCATGCAAAAGCCCGTTGCAGTACTAGTCGCCAGACGTAGCTGCTCACGTACGAACCGGGCGACGTCCCGGTCCCTGAGGACCTCCCGGATGGCAGGCTCGCGCAGAACTTCCAGGGCCGCGGCGGGGGTCTTGGTCAGCTCGGTAAGGACGGCTTTCCGGACCTCGCCGCGGCCGAGCTGCGCAACGATCTTGCCCGGAACGGAGGCCCCGGCGACGCTAGCCGCAGAGTCCGGCAGACCCAGGGACCTGCGGAACTCTGAGGCATCCAGGGAGACCGGCCATTTCATATGCTCCGCGCTGTACAGCCGGCCGAGCAGCGCCGACACGCGGCGGGCCCGCTCTGCGGGGTTGGTGACACAGGCAATGATCACGCACGTCCATGGCACGAGCACACCGGTGGAAGCCAGACGCTCGCGGAGCCCAGTCCCGGCCAGCTTGGCGACCCGCAGATACCGCTCCAGAGTTTCCGGGGCGTAGCCCAGCTGGCACGACAGCGGTCCCAAGGCGTCGTACGCAGGGATGCCGGACTGCTCAACAATCTCGCCGCAGACGTCACCGAGACAGAAGCGCGCGGTGACCTGTGCCCGCGACACCTGTCTCGCGCTGACTTCGAGCTCCGCACCGACGTCGAGCATGGGCAGGAGCCGGCGCCGCTGACGGTCGTGCCGAAGCTGGCCTCGGCGAGCGTGGCGACGCTATGCCACTGGTACGCCTTGCCGCTGTCGGCGGCGAGGACATGCAAGCCGGAGCCGTCGCCGGCCACCGTCACCGCCCGGTCGGCGGAGGACTTCCACGCCTTGGGCAGGTCACGGTCCGGGGCGAGCACCCTGGAGGACTGTTCTTGGCGTGGCGCCGCAGGGTTCGCGCCGCCGGGGCCGGCGGATCGCGCCGGCTCGGCGGCGGCGCCCGGGTATCCCTGCGTCGCCCAGGCCGGGCCGGACTGCACCAGTCCGGCCACGGCCACCACGGCGGTCGCCACAGCGAGTGGTATTCGTGCTCTTCTTCGCAAGCTCACGGGTCTCCAGCCAATCGGACGTGCTCGGTAATGTCGTCACAAATGCTCGCGATCACGGTGGCTGTTCGGCTGCCTGCGGACGCACGGAGTCAGCGGGCCGTAAACACGCTCGATCATCGGAACTTCGGATTCCGAAGCGCCGGCCACCAGGTCGCCGTGCGCCTGCCGGAACAGCGCCAGCGAACGCAGCGGGGCGGTACCCAGCGGGGTCAGACGCGTGCCGTCCCAACGGGTCACCGCATCCTTGCCACCCTGCACGGTCGCCAGGTCGACGGCCCCGCCCTGGGAAGGGGCCAACCCGAACAGCCGGCCCGACAGGGGGGTCAGCGTCGTGGTCCGGCCGCCTTCGGAGACTTTCACCAGCTTCCCGCCGAGCCCGCCCAGGTCGTTCCCGTCCGCGGTCGGCAGGGGGTTGGTGAACTGGCCGTGCACGGTGGCGCACACCACCGTGCCGGTCGCGGCGGCCACGTCGTACACCGTGGTGTCGCCGCGTCCGTCGTCACCGACCCCGCTGCGGGTGAAGGTGACGGTGTCGGTCGCCCCGCAGCCCGGCGAGTAGTACGCCAACTCGACTCCGGTGACCGGCTTGGTGACCTTGCCGGTGGTCAGGTCCACCACTGCGGCGAAGGCGTCCTTGGCCATCATCGCGGGCCTGTTGGTGATCAGCGAGGGGGCGTAGACGGCCGCCGCGTACCGCCCGGAGCCGGTCGTGCAGACGTAGCCGGTCCACGGCCCGATGTCGCCGAGCGCGGACTCCCTGAGGTCCGCGACCTGCTGGTACGCAAAGGACGAGGACTCGTCCGCGCGCAGGATGTGGAAGCCCGCGGTGTCGCCGGTGCCGGTCACCGACGTGTCCGAGAACGACTTCCAGCCCTTGCCGAGCGCTGCGTCCGGCGACGTGAACAACCGGCCGCCGGCATGGGTGGCTGGCGTGGGCGCTGCGGTGTCCGCTACCGCGACGCCTGCCGCCGGCAGAAGACCGGCAGCCAGTGCGGCGCAGGTAAGCTCCGCAATCCTTGCGGAGCTGCGCCCGACCGATCCGCACTTACGCAAAGCGACTTCCCCCTTTGTCCCTGTCCTGTTCAGTGCCATGACGTGCAGTCCCCACTGGCGCCGCACAGGCGGAAGTCCTCGGGGGCCGGATCGACGTCGGTGCCGCTGTCGGAGTAGCAGCCCTTCACCGAGTCCATGGCGTCCACCATGGGGGTGGCCACGGAGAAGTTCGTGTCCGAGACGGTGGTGCCGTTGTACATCTGCTCGGTGCCGGCGAGTTGCGGCACGTAGTAGATCCAGGGGAAGTCGGCGGCGACATTGCAATCGTCGCCGTTGGATCCTCGCGGAAGTCGGGGCTGAACAGGGCAAACGCTTCGACGGCTGCCGCCGGTGGCGTTGGACGGTGTCGGGCTCGAGCGAACTTCTTGCGGACTCTGGGGTCGCGCCCGATCCTCGGAACGACGGTGCGCGCGGTCGCGGCCGCGAGGCGGCGGCCCACCACCGAGGCAACCCCTAATGCCCCGGGCGCAGATTTACAGACCGGGGTAGCGAGCTCCCGGACCTGCAGACCGGGGCGAGCCGTCGCGCAGCCGGACACGTATTGGGCACGGTCCCGTCTGAAGTTACTCCCAAGGCCGGATTCGAGTCGCGGTAGCGGACCTCCGCGTCGCGGCCGGAGATCAGCCCGGGGTTCTTCAATGTCACGCCAGCCGGTACCACACCTCACCGGCATTACGCACGACGAGCGCTCCTGGTTCCCGTGTCAGGGACTCGAGGTCGACGGTGTCAGGGTCGAGGTAGCCAAGGTTGGCGGCCCGAGCGGCCGACGGCGGGATCTGAGGTCCGAGGGGAACCTCACTCCGCCATCGACGAGGAGTTGGCACCTTCCGACCGGTCGAGCGCGAGCATCGACTTCTGCAGGCCCTCGAAACACATCGGATCCCAGCCCGTCAGCTTCTTCCAGCGGTCCAGTCTGTAGCGCGCGCTGTTGGCATGGATGTGCAGAGCCCGCGCACACTGACTCACGGCAAAGTTCGACTCCGCGAACTTGATCACGGCAAGCGCGATGTGGGGGTGTCTGTGGGCAATGGCCACCGCGTCCGCCACGAACGGCGCCAGACGCTCACGTGAACCCTCGAGTCCGCAGATGAACCACTCATCCTCGAACGACACGGGACGACCCGTGTGCCGCGAGCGAGAAAGGGCGTCCTGAGCGTCCTGCAGACTGGCTGCCGCCCCAACGGGTCCTGAAGCGGGTCTCCCGATGCCCACGAGTCTCGCGTCGGAACACTGGTTCAGTGCATCGATGAGTCCCGCGGCCGAGAACCCCTGAGCCAGCAGCGTTACCTCATCAGCTTCCACCGTTCCACGCATCACCTGGCCGGCCGTCGGCTGATCAACGACCAGCCCGTCGATCTGGGATTGGGAAAGCCCATGCGTGCGCGCGAAGGTCAGGTCGTAGCGGTGGTCAAAGTCCAACCTCTCCAAGAGGTTTGCCGCCACGTGAGCGTCGACCGGGTTGCTGCGCAGGTGTACGAGCAGCTGTCGGAAGTGCTCAGCTCGGATGGCAGAGCGACTCGACGTCTCAGCTGCGTGGGCTTCAGCCACTGCGGCACTCAGGATGTGGAGCCATCTCCAGACGAACTCGACCTCGGCCAGGAGGCTGGAATCCTCAACGGCTGACGACCGTGCCACCCTGCCTCGTAGTTCCGTCCAGATAGCTGGATACGCGATGTGGTACGCATCGATCACGTCGGGGAGGCGCACCCCCATGCGAGCCCGGCTCGCTCCCAGCGCCCTGGCTTGGGCGACGTCTTCCTCGCAAGGAAGGGTGTGCGCAATGAGACCGTCGAGGATCGCGCGCAACTGACCCTCGACGCCTGTGAGGTGCACCTCCGGGTCCACCTGGGCGTAGCCAGGAACCTCCGAACGAATGCGGTCCGCCACTGAAACCGAGAGCGGACCCAGATCCTGCCTCAACTCAAGCAGCAGCGCGGCAGGGAGACCGGTCGACGGTTCAGCCATTCGACGTACCTCGTGAATTTCACTATGAACGGGGACATCAGTTCTCACATCCGTGCCTAGCCTAGCAACTTCGCCGCCTTCAAACTTGGTGACATTCATAAGGCTCGCGAGAGGGGCTAGCTGTGACCAAGGTCGAGACCCGGGCTCTGGGCGACCGATACGCCGAGGTGTCCGGATCCTTTGAGTTCACGGGTGTTCAAGCGTTGACCCGCCTACCCATGGACGTGAGGCGTGCCGACCTCGCCGCAGGCAAGCACACAGCGGCCTACATCTCCGGATACGAGGGTTCGCCGCTCGGCGGCTACGACCTCGAGCTTGCCCGACAGCGCTCGCTTCTCGACGAGCTCCACATCGTCTTCCAACCTGCTGTCAACGAGGAGCTTGCAGCGACTGCCGTGCAGGGCACTCAGCTGGCCTCCGGGCGCCCCGAGAAGAGATTCGAGGGGGTCACGGGCTTTTGGTACGGCAAGTCGCCTGGCCTCGACCGAGCATCGGACTCATTCCGGCACAGCAACTTGTGCGGCACCCATCCCTCCGGCGGCGCAGTAGCCATCGTGGGCGATGACCCGGCGGCCAAGTCGTCCACCGTTCCGGGCTCGTCGGAAGCGCTGCTCGCAGACCTCGGCATGCCCACACTCTTTCCGAGTAGCCCGGCGAACGCCCTGCACTTGGGCATGCACGCTGTCCAGCTCTCCCGAGCCAGTGGGCTCTGGGTCGCGCTCAAGATCGTCACCAACGTGGCCGATGGCACCGGTCTCGTGACTCTGCCCCGCAGGTTCAGGCCGGCCCATCCCGAGGTCGTTGTTGACGGGCAGCCATACCGCCATGAAGTGACCGCGAGCCTGCTTCAACCCGCGCTGACTCGCCTGGAGGCCAGCCGGAACGGAGTCCGGCTCGAGATCGCGCGCCGATATGCGGCTATGAACGATCTGAATCGTTGGTACGGCGACGAGAATCGGGATCGCATCGGGATCGTCGCAGCTGGGAAGACGTTCATCGATGTCCTGCAAGCACTCGAACTGCTCGGACTTGATGAGACCGAGCGCGAACGTCGAGGCCTTCGCCTTCTTGAACTCCAGATGATCCACCCCCTCGAGCCATCCATCGTCTCTGAGTTCGCACGAGGTCTGAGCGACATCGTCGTGATCGAGGAGAAGCGTTCCTTCATTGAGATCGCTTTGAAGGATCAGCTGTACGGGCGGGCGAATGCGCCCGCCATCTCCGGCAAGAGGCGGCCCGATGGCCTCGCGGGCTTCGCGGACAGTGGCGAACTCGATCCGGACACCATCGCCGAGATTCTCGCGAGTGTCCTGCTCGACCATCCAGACTTCCCGTCGGTCGAAGCATGGAAGCGAGACCGGCGCCAGCGTCGCGGGCCCATGCTGCTGCCCCTCGTCACGCGCACACCGTTCTTCTGCTCCGGCTGCCCCCACAACCGTTCCGCCCAAGTCCCTGACGGTGCACTCGTCGGTGGGGGAATCGGATGTCACGGGCTGGTTCTCGGAATGGCGCCTGAACAGGTCGGCGAGGTGATGGGCCTGACCCAGATGGGAGGTGAGGGGACGCAGTGGCTGGGAATGGCGCCCTTCATCGATCGTCCGCACATCTTCCAGAACATCGGCGACGGAACGTTCCATCACTCGGGGAGCCTCGCTGTTCGCGCGGCGGTCGCCGGCGGGGCGAACATCACCTACAAGCTGCTCTACAACTCGACGGTGGCCATGACGGGGGGGCAGCACGCCCAAGGCGCCATGGCCGTTCCACAGCTCACTCAGAGCCTTCTGGCCGAAGGTGTCACGCGCATCATCGTGACGACCGACGACCTGAAGTCGTATCAGCGTGTCCGACTTCCCAAGGGCGTCTCTGTCATGGGGCGAGAGCGGCTGATCGAGGCACAAGAGACTCTCGCCAACACGCCTGGTGTCACGGTCCTCATCCATGACCAGGAGTGTGCGACCGAGCTGAGGCGAAAGCGCAAGCGCGGACTCGCTGTGGATCCGACTGAGCGCGTCATGATCAACCAACGGATCTGCGAAGGGTGCGGCGACTGCGGACGCAAGTCGAACTGCCTCTCAGTGCACCCTGTCGAGACGGAGTTCGGGCGCAAGACCCGAATCGACCAGTCCTCCTGCAACAAGGACTACTCCTGCTTGGACGGTGACTGTCCGGCCTTCGTCACCGTTGTCCCAGGTGGGGCCAAGCGCTCGACAAGCCGCAAGCCGGTTGATACAGCCACCTTGCCGGCGCCGCAGTACGCCGACGTCGTGGGACATCACACGACGCGCGTTCTCGGGATCGGTGGCTCCGGGGTGGTCACGCTGTCACAGGTACTGACGAAAGCCGCCAACATTGCGCGACTTGACGTGGTCACGCTCGACCAGACAGGCCTCGCCCAGAAGGGAGGAGCTGTCGTCTCCGATGTCAAGGTCGGCCCCCTCACCGATGGAGTCGCGTCGAAGGCCGTCACTGCCGAGGTGGACCTTTACATCGGTGCTGACCTGTTGGTTGCTGCTGATCCCCGTCACTTGAGCGTCACGCGAGCAGGCCACACCACCGCAGTCATCTCGACCGCGACGGTTCCCACTGGCGCGATGGCCACAGACATCACCGTGCACTATCCGGACAAGGCCCAGCTTCGTCACGAGATCGGCGCCGCAACGGATCCTCACACGGCCGTGTTCGTCGACGCTCGGCGGGTTTGCCGCGACTTGTTCGGCGACGACCAGTCGGCCAACCTCTTTCTGACCGGCATTGCCGTCCAGCTGGGCGCCTTGCCGATCCCGCTGGAGGCCATCGAGGAAGCGATCGGTCTGAACGGCGTGCGCGTGGACGAGAACATCCAGGCCTTCCGCCGAGGTCGTCAGTTCGTTGCCAACCGTCGCGACTTCGATGACGCGGTCACGCTCGTCGAGCCAAGCGAAGAGATCCCTTCACCCACCGCCCAGTCCTTGGTGCTCGGGGTCGGCTGTGCCCCAGACTCAGACCTTGGACGTCTCATCGCTGTCCGAGCCGAAGAGCTCATCCGGTACCAGAACGCGGCGTACGCATCGAGGTACGTCGATGCCGTCACCCGTGCCCACCGGGCTGAAAAGGTGGTGAGCACGGACCGTACGCCGTTCACCGAGGCCGTCGCCCGCAATCTGCACAAGCTCATGGCCTACAAGGATGAGTACGAGGTTGCGAGACTTGCGCTGGACCCCGCGGTGGCTCAGGAAGCGCGAGCAGAGTTCGGCGATGGCGTCACCTTGAAGTACCGCCTGCACCCGCCCGTCCTGCGTGCACTGGGGATGAAGCGGAAGCTCAAGCTCGGGTCATGGTTCCGGTGGGTCTTCCGGGCCCTCGTGATCCTCAGGCACGTGCGAGGCACACCATTCGATCTTTTCGGCTATGCCAAGGTGCGCAAGGTCGAACGACGCCTCGTCCAGAGCTACATGTCGATGATCGACGCGGTGTCGGATGGTCTCCAGGAGACCAACACGGACCTCGCAACGAGAATCGCCGACGCCCCCGACATCATACGCGGCTACGAAGAAGTCAAGTTGGCGAACGTCGAGCGCTACGAGCAGCTGCGAGATGAGCTCCTCGCCGAGTTCGAGCACCCGGCCGTCCGTGCGGCATCTTGAGATCGCCGGCGGAGTCGATATCTCGCATCGCGGCCCCCGCATCGAGCGCAGGGCGAATTCACCAACAGACAGCGCGACCTGGGAACGCCCGCGTTCCGGAAAGGGCTCGACATGGACAAGGTCGGAGTAGTCGGATGTGGCTTGATGGGGGCGGGAATCGCCGAAGTCGTAGCCCGGTCGGGAACCGAGGTCGTTGTCGTAGAGACCACCTCGTCTGCTGCGTCCGAGGGTCGCGCGCGTCTGGCCGCCTCGCTCCACCGTGCCGAAGCACGAGGAAAGCTGGCCAGCGCCGAAGCGGTCCTCGCGCGTGTCCGGGTGGTGACCGATCTTGAGGCGATGCGCGATCGCGACCTGGTCATCGAGGCAATCGTCGAGGACGAGAGCGCCAAGATCGCGCTCTTCACCCGGCTCGACGCGATCATCGATTCGCCGGGCGCGATCATCGCCTCGAATACGTCCTCGATCCCGGTGATGAAGCTTGCCGTTGCAACCGGGCGACCGACTCACGTCGTGGGAGTGCACTTCTTCAATCCGGTGCCCGTGCTGCCCTTGGTCGAGATCGTCCCGAGCCTTCTCACTTCAAGCGACACCACGGAACGCGTTCAATCCTTCGTGGCAGCCAAGCTCGGCAAGCAGCCCATTCTTTGCCAGGACCGAGCAGGCTTCGTGGTGAACGCCCTGCTCGTTCCGTTCGTCCTGTCGGCCGTTCGCATGCTCGAGTCCGGATTCGCCACCGCAGAGGACATCGACCAGGGCCTGGTCCTGGGCGCAGCCCATCCGCAGGGGCCTCTCGCGCTCGCGGACCTCATCGGGCTTGATACCACCAAGTCGATCGCAGAGGCCCTCTACGAAGAGTTCAAGGAGCCGATGTACGCACCGCCTCCCTTGCTCGCGCGGATGGTCGATGCCGGACTGCTGGGACGCAAGTCCGGCCGCGGTTTCCATACCTACCGATGAGTCAGTGTTGGGAGTACTTCATGTACGCCCTTTCTGAAGAGCACCGCGAGATCCGCAGAGTGGTCCGCGAGATCGCAGAAGCAAAGATCGCCCCGTTCGCCGCCGCCGTCGACGAAGAGGGCCGGTATCCCCACGAGGCGCACGATGCGCTGCTGGCATCCGACCTTCATGCCCTTCACGTTCCAGAGTCCTACGGCGGTGCCGGTGCCGACGCGTTGGCCATGGTGAAGTTCCCCCCGCGAGCTGGACAGCGGGTGCTTACGCTGCCGGGGCGAGGCCCTGCCTGAGCAGGGATCTCGTTTCGAGCGGGGTGACGTATCTGTAGTCGGGGTGCCGACGGAGCCGACTGCGGTTGTACTCGACCTCTCACGACGGAATGTTCAGCTACTGCCTGTCGGAGCCGGAGGCCGGATCCGACGCGGCGTCGATGAAGACACGGGCAGTGCGCGACGGGGACTACTGGGTGCTCAACGGCGTCAAGCGGTGGATCACCAACGCCGGCGAGTCGCGCTTTTACACCGTCTTCGCTGTAACTGACCCCGAGAAGGGTCTGCAGGGCATCTCGGCGTTCGTCGTCGAGAAGAGCGACGAGGGAGTCTCCTTCCCCGGAGATGAAGCTCGGCATCAAGGGATCGCCCACCCGCGAGGTCTACCTCGACAACGTCCGCATCCCGGCCGACCGGTTGATCGGCGAGGAGGGCACCGGTTTCCAGACCGCGATGCGCACGCTCGACCACACCCGCGTCACCGTCGCAGCCCAGGCCGTCGGGGTCGCGCAGGGTGCGCTGGACTACGCCCTCGAGTACGCCAAGGAGCGTCAGCAGTTCGGCCGATCGATGGCCGACTTCCAGGGGCTGCAGTTCCTGCTCGCCGATATGGGCATGAAGGTCGAGGCCGCCCGCCAGCTCACCTACGCCGCCGCCGGCCGCTCCGAGCGCGGCGACACCGACCTGACCTTCTTCGGAGCCGCTGCGAAGTGCTTCGCCTCCGACGTCGCGATGGAGGTCACCACGAACGCCGTACAGGTCCTCGGCGGATACGGCTACACCCGCGAGTACCCCGCTGAGCGCAAGATGCGCGACGCCAAGATCACCCAGATCTATGAGGGCACCAACCAGGTGCAGCGCATCGTGATGGCACGCCAGCTCCTGGCCGGAGTCCAGCCGACCCTCTAACTGATCATTTCAGACTGCCGGTGGACGACCGTGCGGCTCTGCGCGGGATCGTCTACGTTCTGCGAACGGGCGTGACCTGGGCGGACGTGCCGACCGAGACGATCGGCTGCAGCGGGGTGACGTTCTGGCGGCGTCTGCGGGACTGGACCGAGGCCGGCGTCTGGCCCCGTCTGCACGCCGTTCTCCTCGCGGAGCTCCGCAAGGAAGGCCTGCTGGACATGGACGACGCCGCGATCGACGGCTCGCACGTCCGGGCCCTGAAAGGGGGGCTGACACCGGACCTTCGCCGGTCGACCGCGCGAGGCTTGGCAGCAAGCACCACCTGATCACCGACCGGCACGGAACACCCCTTGCCGTCTCGCTGACCGGCGGAAACCGGCACGACGTCACCCAGCTCATGCCCCTGCTGGACACCATCCCCCGCGTCCGCGGCCTGGTGGGCCGGCCCCGTCACCGGCCACGGCGGCTGTTCGCCGACCGCGGCTACGACTACGACAAGGACCGGCGCCTGCTCAGAGCCCGCGGCATCACACCGAAGATCGCCCGCAAGGGCATCGCCCACGGATCCGGTCTGGGCAGGACCAGATGGGTCGTGGAGCGGACCTTCGCCTGGCTCCACCAGTTCAAACGCCTCCGGATCCGCTACGAGATACGAGCCGACCTCCACCTCGGCTTGCTCCAACTCGCCTGCAGCATCATCTGCTTGCGACGACTCCGAACCTCATTCTGAAACGATCAGTTGCGAGCTGGTGCGTGATTGCGGGTGATGTGTTCTTGCTGGTGGGTGGCATGATCCGGATGTGGCGATCATGCTCAGTCGGACGGTTCTTGCGCATCAGGTGTTCACGGGGGTCTCCCGGGGGCATCTCGCCGCCCTGGTTGAGGAGTTGGCTGGATCGTGGCAGGCCGTGGTCGAGGGGCGTCGTCACGAAGCTCGTGGCGGGGCCAGGAAGCGCGGGGCGGGAGCCGGTGCCCGGCATCGGCTGGTGTTCGTCGACCGGCTCGTGGCCACGCTGATTCACCTGCGGCACGATGTGCCGCATGCGGCGTTGGGGTTGTTGTTCGGCGTCGACCGCTCCACCATCACCCGTGCGATCGGCGAGATACGAGGGCTGCTGGCCGAGCGGGGATGCGCGGTCCCGGACCGGCCCGGCCTGCGGCTGCGGACCCTGGCGGATGTGTTCGCATACGCCCAGGCCGAGGGCATCGAGCTGCGGTTGGACGCCACCGAGGTCCAGGTCCGCCGGCCCCCGGCCGGCCGCGGCGGGCGCCGTGCGTTCGTCTCCGGCAAGAAGAAACAGAACACGATGAAGGCCACCGTTGTCGCCGACCATCAGGGCCGCACGCTCTGGACCGACGCCCTGCGGCCAGGGCGGATGCATGACGCGACCGCCGCACGCAACGAAGGCATCGGTACCTGTTTCCGGCACTTTCGCGACGTGGAGGTCCTCCTGGACGACGGTTACCCCGGGCTCCGCCGCGACCATCCCGGCCAGGCGGTGACACCGCCCAGGAAGGGAAACAAGATCAGCCCTCCCGAGGTCCTCGAAGCCCGCCTACAGGCCCGACACCGGCACTCCTCGAAACGCATCAGCGTCGAACACGCCCTCGCCGATCACAAACGCTGGAAGCAACTGGTCCGCTGGACCCACCGCCGGGAGACCCTGCCCGTCACCTACCGGGCCATCGCCGGCCTCGTCTCCGACCGCAACACCACCGGCTGACACAAACCCCAGCCCAGACCCCTTGCGTCTCCAACGCAATCACGCACCGGCTCGTAAGAAGCCGTATCTCAACCGATCTTGCAACATGCGGGTCGAACGGGTTTCTGGATCGGGTGATCTCGGGGTGGCCGGTGCATGAGGACAGGGCCTCTTGGTAGTTCGGGGGTGTCGAAGCCTGCCGATCTGCCCAGGAGACCCTGTTGCCGCAGTTGTACGCGCTCGCGCTCGTATCGTTCGAGTCGTCCGACGTGTCGTGCGATTGCCTCGCCCATGTGTACGGGAACTCGGCGGACCAGCCTGGCCGGAAGCGGCACTACGCCTCGGACATGACGGACGCGGAGTGGTCGGTGATCCGCCGGTTGCTGCCGATGCCAGCCTGGCTGGAGGGTCGGGGCGGGAGGCCGGAAGGCTACTGCCACCGACAAATACTCGACGCGGTGCGTTACGTCGTCGACAACGGGATCAAGTGGCGTGCGATCACGGTTGACGAGTCTGGAGTCGTTACACGAGTCGGTAATCAGGGTCGGCAGCTGGCAGATCCCGAACAGTTCATGGGGTTCAGCGGCAACCCTTCTCGGCCCGACTCCCTACTGTTCCGCCACCATGACCTTCACATCGAAGTCCAGTTCGATCGCGCGCATCAGATCGGATCCACCGACAAGGCGGGCGTCAGCAATGTGGTCCTGGAGTCCGCACTCAGCACGATCATGGACCTCGAAGGCTCGGTTGCTGCGGTGGATGCCGGCGACAAAGTGGTGGGCTATCGCAACTGGCTTCGACTCATGCAGGGCACGCTGACGGAGGACGTCACCAAGGATGGTCGTACCTTCAGGCGAACGCTCAACGCTGATCGGGTCTTCACCGCTCTCAGCGGTGAATCTGTGACCATGCCGGGGGGCGTTGCTGTTCAATCAGGCAGGCCGGACATCTCATGATGACCGACGCCGCGTTGGACGCCGAAGGACAGCCAGTGCCCGAGGGCATGCTGGACGGCTTCATCACGGCGCTCGGCAGTTGCCACGACCTCCATCGCACGCACGGCTTGGCGAACAGTCGGACTGGGTCCATGTATGTCGTCAAGCCGAAGCTGCATGGGCCTGAAGAGGTGGAGCTCGCTGTCGAACTGTTCGACCGCATCGAGATGTAACTCGGGCTGTCCCCGAAGACGATCAAGGTCGGGATCATGGATGAAGAGAGGCGGACGACCCTGAATCTTGCTGCGTGTATCCACGCAGCAAGCGATCGCATTGCGTTCATCAACACTGGCTTCCTCGACCGGACCGGCGACGAGATCCACACCTCGATGCTTGCGGGCCCATTCGTCCGCAAGCATCGAGATGAAGGGTGCCACCTGGATCCGGGCATATGAGGACGCGAACGTTGACACGGGTATCGCGTGCGGCCTGGTCGGCCGGGCACAGATCGGCAAGGGCATGTGGGCCCAGCCCGACAATCTCGCGGACATGATGGAGCAGAAGGCCGTTCATCCGCTTGCCGGCGCCAACACGGCATGGGTTCCATCGCCCACTGCGGCGACTCTTCATGCGCTGCACTATCACCAAGTGAACGTCAAGGCCTGTCAGCGAGAAATCGCGGCGGGGGGAAGACGGGCCACCCTCCAGGATCTCCTGACGCTCCCGTTGGCGGACCCTTCCAGCTGGTCTCCCGAGGATCGGCGCGCGGAGCTCGACACCAACGTGCAGATCGTCTTGGGCTACGTCGTCCGCTGGATCAACGCGGGCGTCGGGTGCTCAAAGGTTCCAGACCTCGACGGGACGCCGCTCATGGAGGACCGGGCAAAGTGCCGAATCTCAAGCCAGCACGTCGCCAATTGGCTGCTCCATGGCGTCATCACCGTTGACGACATCGAGGAGAGCTTGCATCGGATGGCGCTCCTCGTCGATCAGCAGAATGCCCACGACCCCGGCTGCCTTGCGATGGCGCATGGGTACGACAGTGAAGCGTTCCTGGCTGCCCGTGGCCTTCTCCTCTGCGGCCTCGACCAACCATCCGGATGCACCGAGCCGATCTTGCACAGCCGCCGCCTGAGTCAGAAGGCTCTCCACAAACGACCATCGCCGCCGACGTCGGCGGCTCTACGGATCTACGCGTGGATGAGCCCCGGGCCGTCGCGCCGGCGGGCTGAACCGTTGTGGAGAGAGGCCGAGGCCGCTCATGATGACCAGGGAGATCTCCGCCTCGCTAGCTCCGCACGCTGCAAGTGCCGAACGCAGACCGAGCTGACAGCTCGCTTGTAGATGCGTCAGACGTTGGCCCTGCGGTCATCGGAGGGGGTATGGCCGACGACGGACAACCAGGCGGTAGTGCTCGGGCAGGAGCCAAGCCAGGCCATAAGTCAGTGCACGGCCATTGTCGTCGTACGTGACGGAGCTGAGATGAGTGGCGATCGACCCGGGCGCAACGTCCAGCTCCTGGGCGATGGGCTCATCAAGGATCGCCGGCTCGACTTGCGCATCAGAGTACGCAATGGGGAATTCTGGCATCTCCAGCAGGACCTCGATCAGGGAGAACTCAAACTCACGCTGGATCGAGGCCATGGTCGTCTCGTCACCTCTGATGTAGTCGACGAGCTTTGCGGTTCGGATGCCGCCGTGGAGGGCGATGCGATTGACCTCGATGACGTTGTTGCCTGGGGCGAGCCCCAAGCTGGATGCCACGTCATCGTTGGGTGAGGAAATCGCAAAGGACACATCGGCGAGCGACAGTGGCTTCCCGGGGTGCGCCGAGTATGACGTGAACGATCCGAGTCGCTCGAAGTTCTCCGTCAGCGGCCTTGACAAGACCATCCAGCCAACCCCGTGACGTGGCCTGAGGAGTCCCAGGTCCTGGAGACTGCGCATGCTCGAGCGAAGGGTCACTCGTGAGATCGAGTACCGCTCACACAGCTCCGCTTCCGATGGCAGGAACTCTCCAGGACTCACGGCTCCGTTCAGGATGAGATCTGCGGCTATCGCGTCCCGAACTTTGTCAGCAAGCGGACGCCGCCGAGGCCAGTGAGACGTCTCTGTCGTGTCAGTCACGAGATGAGTATAGTCAACTCATGACCAGAGAGAACAGACAACCGTTGACTAATCTATTGAACTCTGTGAACGTTGTGCCCTCATCCGAGCGAAGACAGATGTCTGGCAGCCGGCCCACGAGACCGGCGGTGGAGAGGTGAGGGACATGACGTCAGTGGACGAGCTCCTGATTCGGGCGAGGAGAGTCTTCCTGCCAGCCGGACCGGTCGCAGCGTCAGTTGGCATTTCTCGCGGACTGATCAGCGGGATCTATCCCTACGACACGGCTCATCCCGCCGTGGAGGTCGTCGACCTGCCCGATGACCAGGTCCTCATCCCCGGCATCGTGGACACGCACGTTCACGTGAACGAACCCGGTCGCACGCACTGGGAGGGCTTTCGTTCCGCCACTCGGGCCGCGCTCGCCGGCGGGGTCACCACCATCATCGACATGCCGTTGAACAGCGTGCCGCCGACAGTGGAGGTCGAGGCGCTACACCTCAAGCAGAGATCCGCGGAAGCGTCGAGCCACGTCGACGTTGGTTTCTGGGGAGGAGCTATCGGTGACAATGACGCGGACCTTCAACCCCTGCACGAAGCGGGGGTTTTCGGCTTCAAGTGTTTTCTTGTCGAGACTGGACTCGACGACTTTCGCTGCCTCACGTCCGACGAGCTGGCGAGGGTGATGCACAGGATCGCGGCGTTCGACGGCCTGCTCGTGGTCCATGCGGAAGACGACATGGCCATCCGAGCAGCGCCTGCGGCGATGGGGCCGTCGTACGACAGATTCCTGCGGTCGCGACCAGACGTGTGCGAAGAGCGTGCGGTGCAGCGCCTCGTGCGGCTGGTCGAACAAACGGGCTGCCGTGTGCACATCGTTCATGTCGCGAGTGCGAGCGTCCTCGAGGTGCTCAAGGTTGCTCGGGGACAGGGACTCCCGGTCACGGCAGAGACGTGCCCGCACTACCTCACGTTCTCGGCGGAGGAGATCCCTGAGGGCGGGACGCAGTTCAAGTGTTGCCCGCCGATACGGGAGGCTTTTCAGCGCGAGCTCCTGTGGGACGCACTCGTCGAAGGAGTCCTGCAGATCGTCGTCTCTGATCACTCGCCTTCGCCCGCCGAGCTCAAAGAGGTCACGACCGGGGACTTCTCCCTGGCATGGGGAGGTGTCTCCTCGCTCCAGCTCAGCCTGCCTGCGGTGTGGACGCAGGCACGGGCACGAGACATCCCGTTGCAGTCCGTTGTCGAGTGGATGTCGCACGGCCCGGCTCGGCTGGTCTGCCTCGACAACAAGGGGGCGATCGAGGTGGGACGCGATGCAGACCTGGTTGCCTTTGCGCCCGACCAGAGCTTTGTCGTTGATGCCGAAGCGTTGCTGCATCGGCATCCATTGACGCCGTACGACCGGCGTGCGCTTTTCGGAGTGGTGAAGAAGGTCTGGTTGCGGGGCAGCACCTGCGACGCCGAACAGTCGCCTCGTGGGCGCCTGATCAGGCGTGAAGGTTAGAGGCCGACATGGACCTGCGCGGATGTCGATGATCACAACGTCAAAGGAAGAGCTCATGACCAAGGACCCGATGTCAGTTCCACCTGACTTTCTGGCCCTTCCCGACCTCGCATGCCGGAGCCTGGGTGGAAGCGTGGTTGCGGCTAACGACGAATTCTTCGCCGAGCGCGAGAATCTCATCAGTCCAGGGCCGCCCCAGTTCGCCCGTGACGCGTTCGGTCACAAGGGCAAGGTCTACGACGGCTGGGAGACGCGGCGGCGTCGCGAACCCGGACACGACTACGCCATCGTCCGGCTAGCCGCGCCAGGAACTGTGAAGGGTGTCGTTGTCGACACCGCGTGGTTCACCGGCAACTTCCCGCCGCAGGTTTCTGTTGAAGGGACGAGTCTGGACGGATACCCGAGTCTGCATGAGCTCGAGCACTGCGACTGGACGCCGTTGGTCCGGAAGAGTCCGGTCCGCGGGGACAGCGCGAACCTGTTCGCAGTCGATGACGATCGCTGCTTCACCCACATCCGACTCTCCATCTTTCCCGACGGCGGTGTGGCCAGGCTCAGGGTCCACGGAACGGCGCGCCCTGACCCTCGATTGCTCACTGGCACGATCGATCTCGCAGGGGCGACACAGGGAGGAGTTGTCGTGGCTTGCTCGAACACGCACTACTCGTCGCCCTCGCAGCTCCTGCTTCCAGGCCGCGCGACCAACATGGGTGACGGTTGGGAGACTGCCCGGAGGCGCGAAGGTGAGAAGGACTTCGTTGCAGTCCAGCTCGGAGCGCGCGGACTCATTCGTCGCATCGAGGTTGATACGTCGTTCTTCATCGGAAACGCACCTGGTTGGGCGAGGGTCCTCGGGGCGGATGTTCCGCCGGGGCATCCGGTACCGGAATTGGACGTGGCGTGGCGCGAGATCGTGCCCAAGACCAAGATTCAGCCAGACACACGGCACATTCTCCACATTAGGGGGCTCGAGCCCGCCACGCATGTCCGGCTGGAGATCTTCCCCGACGGTGGACTCTCACGCCTCCGCGTCCTGGGTGAGGTGGATGCCGATGATCTGGAGAGATACGCGTTGGAATGGATCAACGCGCTCCCGGAAGGTCACAGCCTGTCGGCGGGCTCGAGCTCGGATCGCAGCGACTGTGTCCGTGAACTTCTGGGCCACCGACCTTTGAGCCTGCCGGGCAACGTTCCCCGCAACTAGAGCTTGGCCGCGCTCGAGGTGACCGGGCCTGGGTTCACCTCACCCATCGTCAGCGATGCGTGCGTGACCTTCCCCTAATACGCACGACCTGAGAGATGCGAATGTTGAAAGAAGACGAGGCAGGACGCCCACCCGAGCCTGACGCCGCATCGATGGCAGCCCCATCGTCCTGGCGCTCGACGCGCCAGCCCATCCACACGGTGTACATCCCTGCTGATCGCTTCGCTGCGTCGTCAGTTGCCGACTGGGGGGCGGTCGGCTCTTGAAGCGCCGGACGCACATGCCGCGTCAGTCGCTGATCTCGCTCGAGTGACAGGACTCGACGAGTCGCTGGTCGACGACCTCGTTCCGAGGGTGAGGCGCAAGCTCGCGCAGCAGCCGATCGAGGATCTGCGGGTCGACTTCGAAGACGGTTCTGGAGTGCGTCTGGATGCGGAGGAGGATCGGGCAGTCGCGGACGTCGTCTTCGCGCTCGAGCAGGTGACAGCGTCAGGGAGTGAAAGACCGGTTTCTTTCGGCGTCCGCTTCAAGAGTCTGGAACCATCGACGCGGCGACGCGGCGTCCGTAGCCTTGTCGCCTACCTCACTGGCGCGGCGGAGCGTGGCCTGCTCAGCGCGGGCAGCGTGTTGACATTACCCAAGGTCACAACGGTGGATCAGGTCCAGGCGCTTTCCGAGATTCTCCGAGTGCTGGAGACAGACCTGGGCGTTGCAGCCGGAAAGCTGACCGTCGAGATCCAGGTCGAGACGCCTCAGGCAGTTCTGGGCGTCGATGGGACGGCACTGGTGGCGAAGATGATCCAGGCCTCTGCGGGGCGTTGCAGCGCACTCGACTACGGCACGTACGACTATTCAGCCGCGCTGGGGATTGCGGCCGAGTACCAGTCCATGGAACACCCGGCGGCCGACTTTGCGAAGGCGGTGATGCAGGTGGTGGCGGCCGGCTTCGGCGTCAGGCTGTCGGATGGCTCGACGAACATTATCCCGGAGGGCGACACTTCCGCGGTACATCGGGCGTGGGAGCTGCATGCCCGATTGGTGAACCGCTCCTTGCGCCGCGGCTACTACCAAGGCTGGGACCTGCACCCAGCGCAGCTGCCCACCCGCTATCTCGCGACGTACGCCTTCTACAGGGGTGGATTCGCTGCTTCGGCGGCCCGGCTGCGTGCCTACGAGGAATCCGTCAGCGAGTCTGGGATCCTCGTCGAGCCGGCCACCGTCCGCGCGCTCGCCGACTTCCTGATTCGGGGACTCGAGTGCGGTGCCGTCGACGAGTCTGAACTGCACTCCGCGGCCGGAGTCGATCGACTCCGTCTGGCAGGGCTGGCGGGTGGACGCACCGGCGGCGACCTGACGTTGGCCGGACCTCGATGAGCCGCACGCCCGGTACATCACCGGCTCGTCCTAGATGAGGGTGTAGGACAGGTCGCTTGGTCTCTCGGCGCGTCGGTGGCCGGATAGGTCTGGCCGTCGTCGGGCAGCGACTCGAGCCCGACCGGGCCGTGCTTGCCTGTGTCGTCGTCGAACCGAACCAGTCGTGTCACCGCTGCGGGGCCGAGGGCACCCCGCGCGACACGGTGGTCCGCCGGCTGGCACGCGAGCCGCTGGGCTGGCGGCCGAGCCACGCTCGAGGTCACGGTACGTCGCTACCGCTGGCCCCGAGTGTGGCCACGTCTGGCGTCACACCCGGCGCGGCGACAAGTACGTCACCGTGATCAGCGACCTCACACCGGTCCGTGATGGTACAGGCCCCGCACGGCTGCTGGACATGGTCGAGGGCGGCCCCAAGCAGGCGTTCAAGACCTGGCTCCCCGACCGTGACCAGGCGTTGGCGCGACGCGATCGAGGCGGTCGCGATGGACGGGTTCACCGGCTTCAAGACCGCCGCCGTCGAGGAGCTGCGCGACGTGGTGACCGTGATGAATCCCTTCCACGTCACGAGGCTGGCCGACAAGGCGCTCGATGAGTCCGCCGTCGGGCCCAACAGGCCATCCACGGCCACCGCGGTCGCAAGGGCGACCCGCCGTACGCCGCACCCTGTCCACCGGTGCGGATCTGCTCATCGACCAGCAGATCACCCCGACTGGCCGCGCCTTCATTGCCACGCTGCGCCGGGCCGGTCAGCGCGGGTACCGCGATCAGATCGCGACAGCGTGCTTCAACGACGCCACCGCGTGGGGTGATGTGTCGTCGTGTCTCTACGACGTGACCACGCTGTGGCGACGACCCATCCGGCACCCGAGTCCGTGCGGGACTGCGCCGTGCTGATCACCTCGGCGCGGCTCGGACTCCGGGCCGGCGAGGCTCTTTACACATGGAGCCTTTTCCAACCTCATGCCTGTGCTGCTTCTCGGCATGCTGATGACTGCCGCATCAATCTGTAGCGAGGTCATGACCAGCAGATCCGCGGTCGGTCCTGTCGGCCCAGACGCTTCGCCGAGCATGGTCAGCGGCGCTGACATCCGGGTTGGAAAGGGCTCAGCGCTCCGGCAGCTCCCATGAAGCGAACCAATGGGGGAACGGTCCGGCGGAGGGC
>NZ_JBCEWQ010000114.1:0-28272 GCF_038448545.1 Streptomyces sp. CLV115 | reverse complement strand
CCCCTACCCGCCCCTTCCCGAGACCGGGGCTCTCCCCCGGACCCCGCTCCTCAATCGCCGGAGGGGCTGAGAAGGACGCGGGGCCGGCCGGAAAGGACGGTCGGGGCGGCGGAAGCGACCTGGGGGCGGGGTGGCAGCGAGGCGTCGGGGGGGGTGGTAGCGAGGCGTCGGGGCTGGATGGTAGCGAGGTGCCGGGGTGCGGCAGGAATCGGGAAGTGCCGGGAGGGTGCGATTCGGGAAGTGCCGGGGGGTGCGAGTGGGGAAGTGCCGGGAGGGTGTGGGGACAGCAGGAGGGCCCGGTCGGACTGGTGTCCGGCCGGGCCCTGCTGTTTCTTCGTGGGTTACTGCTCCGTCTTGCGGAGGCGGAACGCCAGCGCCAGGCCCTCGTCCTCGAACGGCTCGCCGTACGTCGGGTCCGCCTCGCCCTGGGCGTAGTCCAGGGCCAGGACCTCGTCCGCGATCAGGGCCGCGTGTTCGGTCAGGGCCTCCACCGTGGCGGGGGAGGCCGACGTCCAGCGGACGGCGATGCGGTCGGCGACGTCCAGGCCGCTGTTCTTGCGGGCCTCCTGGATGAGGCGGATTGCGTCACGGGCGAGGCCCGCGCGCCGCAGCTCCGGGGTGATCTCCAGGTCCAGGGCGACCGTCGCACCCGAGTCGGACGCCACCGACCAGCCCTCGCGCGGGGTCTCGGTGATGATCACCTCGTCCGGGGAGAGGGTGACCGTCTCGCCGTCCACCTCGACCGAGGCCGTGCCCTCGCGAAGGGCCAGCGAGAGGGCCGCCGCGTCGGTGTTCGCGACCGCCTTGGCCACCGCCTGGACGCCCTTGCCGAACCGCTTGCCGAGCGCCCGGAAGTTCGCCTTCGCGGTCGTGTCGACCAGCGAGCCGCCGACCTCGGAGAGCGAGGCCAGCGAGGAGACGTTCAGCTCCTCCGTGATCTGGGCGTGCAGTTCGGGGGAGAGCGTCCCGAAACCGGACGCCGCGACCAGGGCGCGGGACAGCGGCTGACGGGTCTTCACGCCGGACTCGGCGCGGGTGGCCCGGCCCAGCTCGACCAGGCGGCGGACCAGGGCCATCTGCGTGGAGAGGGCGGGGTCGATCACCGACAGGTCCGCCTTCGGCCAGGTGGAGAGGTGGACCGACTCGGGGGCGCCCGGCGTGACCGGGACGACCAGGTCCTGCCAGACCCGCTCGGTGATGAACGGGGTGAGCGGGGCCATCAGCCGGGTCACCGTCTCGACGACCTCGTGCAGGGTGCGCAGCGCGGCCTTGTCGCCCTGCCAGAAGCGGCGGCGCGAGCGGCGTACGTACCAGTTGGACAGGTCGTCGACGAAGGCGGACAGCAGCTTGCCGGCGCGCTGGGTGTCGTAACCCTCCAGAGCCTGCGTGACCTGGTCGACCAGCGCGTTCAGCTCGCTCAGCAGCCAGCGGTCCAGGACCGTGCGGTCCGCCGGGGCCGGGTCGGCCGCGGACGGCGCCCAGTCCGACGTACGGGCGTACAGGGCCTGGAAGGCGACCGTGTTCCAGTACGTGAGGAGCGTCTTGCGGACGACCTCCTGGATGGTGCCGTGACCGACGCGCCGCGCCGCCCACGGGGAGCCGCCGGCCGCCATGAACCAGCGGACCGCGTCGGCGCCATGCCGGTCCATGAGCGGGACCGGTTCGAGGGTGTTGCCCAGGTGCTTGGACATCTTCCGGCCGTCCTCGGCGAGGATGTGGCCCAGGCAGACCACGTTCTCGTAGGACGACTTGTCGAAGACCAGGGTGCCGACCGCCATCAGCGTGTAGAACCAGCCGCGGGTCTGGTCGATGGCCTCCGAGATGAACTGCGCCGGGTAACGGCTCTCGAAGAGCTCCTTGTTCTTGTACGGGTAGCCCCACTGCGCGAACGGCATCGAGCCCGAGTCGTACCAGGCGTCGATGACCTCCGGGACGCGGTACGCCTCCAGCTGGCAGTTCTCGTGCGTGCAGGTGAACGTGATCTCGTCGATGAACGGGCGGTGCGGGTCGAGGCCCGACAGGTCGGTGCCGGCCAGCTCGCCGAGCTCGGTGCGCGAGCCCACGCAGGTGAGGTGGCCGTCCTCGCAGCGCCAGATCGGCAGCGGGGTGCCCCAGTAGCGGTTGCGGGACAGCGCCCAGTCGACGTTGTTGTTCAGCCAGTCGCCGAAGCGGCCGTTCTTGACGGAGTCCGGGAACCAGTTGGTCTTCTCGTTCTCCTGGAGCAGCCGGTCCTTGATGGCGGTCGTGCGGATGTACCAGGACGGCTGCGCGTAGTAGAGCAGCGCGGTGTGGCAGCGCCAGCAGTGCGGGTAGCTGTGCTCGTACGGGACGTGCCGGAAGAGCTTGCCGCGGGCGGCCAGGTCCTCGGTGAGCGCCTCGTCGGCCTTCTTGAAGAAGACGCCGCCGACCAGCGGCAGGCTCTCCTCGAAGGTGCCGTCGGGGCGGACCGGGTTCACGACCGGCAGACCGTAGGAGCGGCAGACGACGAGGTCGTCGGCGCCGAAGGCGGGGGACTGGTGGACCAGACCCGTACCGTCCTCGGTCGTCACGTACTCGGCGTTGACCACGTAGTGCGCCTCGGCGGGGAAGTCCACCAGGGTGAAGGGGCGCTCGTAGGCCCAGCGCTCCATCTCACGGCCGGTGAAGCTCTCGCCGGTGGTCTCCCAGCCCTCGCCCAGCGCCTTCTCGACCAGCGGCTGCGCGACGACGAGCTTCTCCTCGCCGTTCTTCGCGACGACATAGGTGACGTCGGGGTGCGCGGCGACGGCGGTGTTGGAGACCAGGGTCCAGGGAGTGGTCGTCCAGACGAGCAGGGCGGCCTCGCCGGCCAGCGGGCCGGAGGTGAGGGGGAAGCGGACGAAGACCGAGGGGTCGACGACCGTCTCGTACCCCTGGGCCAGCTCGTGGTCGGAGAGGCCGGTGCCGCAGCGGGGGCACCAGGGGGCGACGCGGTGGTCCTGGACCAGCAGGCCCTTGTTGAAGATCTCCTTCAGCGACCACCACACGGACTCGACGTACTCGGGGTCCATCGTGCGGTACGCGTCGTCGAGGTCGACCCAGTAGCCCATGCGGGTCGTGAGGTCGGTGAACGCGTCGGTGTGGCGGGTCACGGACTCACGGCACTTGGCGTTGAACTCGGCGATGCCGTACGCCTCGATGTCCTTCTTGCCGTTGAAGCCCAGTTCCTTCTCGACCGCGAGCTCGACCGGCAGTCCGTGGCAGTCCCAGCCGGCCTTGCGGCCGACGTGGTAGCCCTGCATGGTCCGGAAGCGGGGGAAGACGTCCTTGAAGACGCGCGCCTCGATGTGGTGGGCGCCGGGCATGCCGTTGGCGGTGGGCGGGCCCTCGTAGAAGACCCACTCGGGGCGTCCCTCGGACTGTTCGAGGCTCTTGGCGAAGACCTTGCTGTCGCGCCAGAAATCGAGCACGGCGTGCTCCAGCGCGGGCAGGTCGACCTGGGCGGGTACCTGGTGGTACTGCGGCGATGTCATGGGCGGACTTCCTCCGGCGGACGTTTTCCACTTCCGTCGGAGGGACGAGGGCCTCATCGGCTCCCGCGGTACCACCCTCCT
Organism: Streptomyces sp. CLV115; assembly: GCF_038448545.1. Lineage (NCBI taxonomy): Bacteria > Bacillati > Actinomycetota > Actinomycetes > Kitasatosporales > Streptomycetaceae > Streptomyces > Streptomyces sp. CLV115. The sequence continues at coordinate 24,700 of NZ_JBCEWQ010000114.1, read as the reverse complement.
TGGCCCCGGGCGTTCGCCCGTGGCCCCCTCATTGGGGCGCGATGCCGGTTCTACTTGCCTGGCGCCAGTGGGCGGAGCCCACTGTCCAAAGCGTTCTTCCGACGGCTCCGGGTGATCTTCACGACGCGCTCGCCCCCGGGCTTCCACCGTCCCCGGGTCGCTCCTGGCTGCGTACGACGCTACTCGTCCCATCCATGCCTCTCGCTGAGGCCAGTGTACGGGCCCGTACGGGGGACGGCCGACCGGTTTAACGCGGCGGACGGGGCGTGACCCGAATGGCCAGACGGCGGAGTACGGAGTCCGGGCGGGGGGTCCGGGGGCGGATTACCCGGCCGTGAGCTGGGCACAACGGATGCAGGCAGGCCCGGATCCGGACGCGGGGAGGAGCGATTCGGCGGCGTGCCCCGTTGCCGCGGGGCTGGGGTCGATTTATCGTCCCAGCACGATTCGCGTGCAAGATCACAATATGTGAAGGGGCCGCGGCCATGGTGGCGAAGAAGACCGCCGCAAAGAAGACGGCGTCGGCCGGATCCACGGGCGCGGCGGCCGGGGAGACGGGTGGCGACGCGGGTATGGAGACCGTCCCGGAGGCCGGTGCGACGAAGGCCGCGGCGAAGAAGACCGCGGCGAAGAAGGCGGCGGTGAGGAAGACCGCCGCGAGGAAGGCGGCGGCCGGACAGGCGGACGCCGGGCACGAGGCGCCGCTCAAGAAGGCACCTGCGAAGAAGAGCGCAGCCAAGAAGGCTTCGAAGAAGGCCGCCGACGCGGCCGAGGGGGCGGCCGAGGCCGCCGGGAAGACGGGAGCCCACACGGTGGTAGCCAAGAAGAGCGCGGCCCGGACCCGCACGGCCGGCACGGGCGCGGCGCCCGTGCCCCCGGCCCGCGGGGTCGCCGCTACAGCCCCCGGCGAGCTGGCGGTCAGGCCGGGCGAGGATCCCTGGACCCCGGACGAGGTCGCCGAGGCGCGGACCGAGCTGAGCAGCGAGGCCATGCGGCTGCGCAGTGAACTGGAGGCCGCGAGCGCCGCGCTCGCCGGGCTGATGCGCGACTCCGGCGACGGCGCGGGTGACGACGAGGCGGACACCGGCACCAAGAACATCACCCGCGAGCACGAGATGTCGCTCGCCGCCAACGCCCAGGAGATGCTGGAGCAGACCGAGCGGGCGCTGGCCCGGCTCGACGCCGGGACGTACGGACTGTGCGAGATCTGCGGCAATCCGATCGGCAAGGCACGGATGCAGGCGTTCCCCCGCGCCACGCTCTGTGTCGAGGACAAACAGAAGCAGGAGCGACGCGGCTGATCCCGGGCGGTGTGTCGTACCCTCGTCCTCAGTCAGGAACCTAGGTTGAGGGATTCACGTGGCAGAGGCGGAGCGCATCATCGGTACGCCGGACATCCCCGATGCTGAGGGGACAGAGGGGGACGAGGCCGCGGACCGGGTCGAGGACCGGGGCGAGGAGACCGCCCCGGGCAGGGGCAGGCGCAAGATCATGGTGCTCTTCGCCGTGGCCGTGTTCGCCTATCTCCTCGACCTGAGCAGCAAGATGCTCGTGGTCGCGAAGCTGGAGCACCACGAGCCGATCGAGCTCATCGGCGACTGGCTCCAGCTCAGCGCGATCCGTAACGCCGGCGCCGCGTTCGGCATCGGCGAGGCGTTCACCATCATCTTCACGTTCATCGCGGCGACCGTCATCGTGGTCATCGCCCGGCTCGCGCGCAAGCTCTACAGCCTGCCGTGGGCCATCGCGCTCGGCCTGCTGCTCGGCGGTGCGCTCGGCAACCTCACCGACCGCATCTTCCGCGCCCCCGGCACCTTCCAGGGCGCCGTGGTGGACTTCATCGCCCCTGCTCACTTCGCCGTTTTCAACCTCGCGGACTCCGCGATCGTCTGCGGCGGCTTCCTCATCGTGATCCTTTCCTTCAAGGGTCTGGACCCCGACGGCACCGTGCACAAGGACTAGTAACGGCAAGGCATACTCGACAGGTGAGTACGTATCCCGAGGTCCGCACCCTGCCCGTACCCGACGGTCTGGAGGGCGAGCGTGTCGACGCCGCCATCTCCCGGATGTTCGGCTTCTCCCGTACCAAGGCCGCCGAGCTGGCGGCCTCCGGGAAGGTGCAGGTGGACGGCTCGGTGGTCGGGAAGTCCGAGCGGGTCCGGGGCGGGGCCTGGCTGGAAGTGGAGATGCCGCAGGCGCCCGCTCCCGTACAGATCGTCGCCGAGCCCGTCGAGGGCATGGAGATCGTGCACGACGACGACGACATCGTCGTGATCGTGAAGCCGGTCGGCGTCGCCGCCCACCCCAGCCCCGGCTGGACCGGTACGACCGTCATCGGCGGTCTCGCCGCCGCCGGGTACCGGATCTCGACGTCCGGCGCCGCCGAGCGCCAGGGCATCGTCCACCGCCTCGACGTCGGCACCTCCGGCCTGATGGTCGTCGCCAAGTCCGAGCGGGCCTACACCCTGCTGAAGGCGCAGTTCCGCGACCGGGTCGTGGAGAAGAAGTACAACGCGCTGGTGCAGGGCCACCCGGACCCGATGAGCGGCACCATCGACGCCCCCATCGGGCGCCACCCCAACCACGACTACAAGTGGGCCGTCACGGCCGAGGGCAAGCCCTCCGTGACGCACTACGACCTCATCGAGGCCTACCGCTCCGCCAGCCTCCTGGACATCAAGCTGGAGACGGGCCGTACGCACCAGATCCGGGTGCACATGTCCGCCCACCGCCACCCCTGCGTCGGCGACCTCACCTACGGCGCCGACCCGACGATGGCCAAGCGCCTCGGCCTCACCCGGCAGTGGCTGCACGCCGTCCGGCTGGGCTTCGAGCACCCGTCCGACGGCAGCTGGGTGGAGTTCGCCAGCGGCTACCCGGACGACCTCCAGCAGGCCCTGGACAAGATCGCGGCGGAGAGCGAATGACCGGCACGCCCGCCCCGTACACCACGCGCACCGTCGTCGACGAGCAGGACCTCGCGGCCTGCTTCCTGGTCCGCAGGGCCGTCTTCGTCGGTGAGCAGGAGGTGCCCGAGGAGATCGAGTACGACGAGCTCGACGCGGTCGCCCTGCACGTCATCGCCGTCGCGGCGGACGGCTCGGCACTGGGCACCGGGCGGCTGCTGCACGGTCCGGCCGCCGCCGGCCGGACCGGTGGCGACCCGGCCGTCGGCTCGCTCGGCAGGCTCGCGGTGACCAGGGAGGCGCGCGGCCTCGGGGTCGGCGCCGCGCTGGTCCGGGCCATCGAGGACGCGGCGCGGGAGCTGGGCCTGGACGCCGTCGACCTGCACGCCCAGACCCATGCGCTCGGCTTCTACGAACGCCTCGGCTATGTCGCGCACGGCCCCGAGTTCCCGGACGCGGGCATTGCGCACCGGGCGATGCGCCGCGCCCTGCGGGACTGAGGGCGCGGGCTGCCCTACTCCGGCAGGCCCCAGCGGGTCCACGTGCCGTTCGACGGCACGTCGCGCGGGACCGTCCGCGGGCGGGGCGCGCCCCGCGGAGTGATCACCGCCGTGGCGCCGCGCGGCAGGGCGAGCGTGATCCGGCCCGGCCCGGTCTCCCGCCAGCGCAGCGGGCGCCCGTGCGCGTCCCGTACCTCGATCCGGCCCGTGACCGAGTGGTCCAGGGTCAGCGGTGCGCCCGCCTCGCTGCGCACCCGCACCCAGCGCGTGGCACCGCCCGAGCGGTCCGCGTCCACCAGGAAGGCGCCCTGGGTGCGCAGCGACGCGATCGAGGCGTCCGCCCAGCGCTCCGAGACGGACGGGAAGACCTTCACCACCCCCTCGTGGCTCTGCACCACCATGTCGAGCATCGACCGGGCGGCGGACAGCGGGCTCTCCAGGGCCAGGTTCCTGCCCTCCCGGTACATCGTGTTGACCGTCATCGCACAGTCCGCGACCACGTTCAGACCGGTGAAGAAGGTCAGGAAGTCGAGGGCCTTCTCCGGCTCGTCCACCACCGAGTACATGGACGAGGCGGTGGCGTAGCTGTAGCCGTGCCACAGCTCCTGCATGGAGACCCAGTGGTCCATGGAGCGCCGCATCACCTCGCGGTCGCCCGCCCGGTCCCAGTTCCGTTCGCGCAGCGGGTACAGCCACAGCAGGTGCGAATGGTGCCGGTGCGAGCCCGCCAGCGGGACGTCCCTGCCGATCATGACGCCGGCCGCCGGGTCCTCGGCGTACGGGGTCAGGCGCCGCTCGATGTCCTGCCAGCGCCTCAGCCGCGGATCGTCGTTGCGCAGCAGCCGCGCCGAGGCGATCAGGGTGCGCACTCCCCAGCGGATCAGCGAGAGGTCGTAGGTGCAGTCCTCGGCGTTGGCGTACTCGGGGGAGCGGGTCTCCAGCAGATGCAGCCTGCCGTCCGGGCCCTCGTGCAGGAAGTGCGCGTAGAAGTTGACGGCCCTGGCGAGGATCGGATACACCACGTCGCGCAGCACCGACAGGTCCATGGAGTGGCGGTAGGACTGCCAGACGTTGTGCAGGGCCCAGGTGAGATTGCCGAAGTTGTCGGAGACGTGGGACGAGCCGGGGGCGCCGACGTCGTAGGTGTCGCCCGCGCGCAGCTGCCAGTCGGAGGGGTGGCCCAGCGCGTAGCTCTCGCCGTCGCGGTGGTCGGCCGGGACCGAGGCGGGGAGGTTGTGCTCGAAGCGGCGGAACGCGCCTGTCACCGAGTCGAGTTCGGGGTGGTTGGAGCCGTGGATCGGGGCCATGCCGATCTGGACGTTGAGGTTCCACCAGACCGCGGTCCAGTTGTTGCCGACCTCGGGGAACCAGGGGCCCCATTCGGAGATCGTCGGGCCGTCGGCCCTGGTCGACGCGGCGAGCTTGTAGAGCTGGATGAGGTAGAAGCTCTGCAGCCGCTTGTCCGGCACGGAGAGGAAGCTGCGCCGGTAGTACGCGTGCCACCAGCGCCGGTGACGTTCCACCAGCCGGTCCGGGGCGGTGGCCAGGGTGCGGTCCACGGCCCGCAGCGCGTCGGCCGTCGCCTCGGACACCCGGCCGGGGAAGCGGTACACGAGGTGCGCGGCGAGCAGCCGGCCGGTGCCCTCGCGCCGCTCGCGCCAGGCCGTGGTCCAGCCGCCGCCGGCCAGCAGGGGCTGCTCGACGAAGCCGTCGCCGGTGCGGGGGTCCGGATTGGGTGTGTAGTCCTCGGGCCTGCCGCTGGTACGGGTGGTGGCGGCCCGCAGCCACTGGAAGCTCCAGGCCGCGGACTCCTCGCCGGGGGTGGGGCGGGTGGAGACCAGCAGGGCGCCGGTGTCGTTGTGGACCAGGGCGGAGAGGGCCAGCGAGCCCCGGGTGGTGGTGACGGTGCCGCGCAGCTCGGCGTCGTACAGGTCCAGCGTCCAGTCGACGGCGGTGATCTCCCCGGCCAGGGTCAGGGTGAAGTACCCGATGGGGAGGCGGGAGAAGCCGATGCCGCCGCGCCACTGGCCGCGCTGGTCCTGCACCTGGCTGTGACTGATCATCAGCTTCAGCGTGTTCGCGGCCGTTCCGGCGTACAGCTGCGCGCCCAGGCGGCCGTTGGCGAGGAACGGGGCCTCCTGCCAGCTGGTGGGGAGCGTGCGCCAGGTCATGGCGGCGTCGCGGACGGTCCGCTCGTGGATGTCGATGTCCGGACGCTCCGTCGGTACGGGGCCGGCCGCCGCCCAGGAGGTGGGGGAGCCGGCCAGCCAGAGCGCGGATGTTCCGGCGGCGGCGGTGGAGACGAAATGCCTTCGGGAGAACGCGGTCACAGGGTCTCTCCTGCCAGTCATGTACGTGGTGAGAGTTCTTGTCCTTGAATCACGCACGCCGCATACTGCCTGCCCCGAAGGTGCAGTGGAAGGGGTTCGACCGCAGATACATCGGAGGAATGTCGTTCCAGGGGGCGGGAATCGGGGGGTGTTGTCTGGATTGCGGGCCCTGCGTGGCAGGCTTTTAACCCAGATCCGCCGATCACGGAGATCGGCGCGCCGCGCTCCGGAAGGCACCCCGTGGACCAAATGGCACTGCTCCTCCTGCTGTTGCTCGGGGCTGTGGTCACGGTGCCACTGGGGGAGCGTCTCGGCTTGCCCGCGCCGGTGCTGATGACGCTCGCCGGGGTCGGAATGGCCTTCCTCAGCTTCGTGCCGAATGTGGACATCCCGCCCGAGATCATCCTTCCGGCGCTGCTGCCGCCGCTGCTCTACGCCTCCGTGCAGCGAACCTCCTGGCGGCAGTTCGCCGCCAATAAACGACCGATCTTTCTGCTGGCCGTGGCGCTGGTCTTCGTCACGACGGCCGCGGTCGCCGCGGTCGCCAACGCGATCGTCCCCGGGCTGCCGATCGCCGCGGCCGTGGCGCTCGGCGCGCTCGTCGCGCCGCCCGACCCGGTCGCGGCGACGGCCGTCGCCGGATCGGTCGGGCTGCCGCGCAGGCTCGTCTCCATCCTGGAGGGCGAGGGGCTGTTCAACGACGTGACCGCGATCGTGCTGTACCACGTGGCGATCGCCGCCGCGGTGAGCGGCAGCTTCTCGCTCCCGGAGGCGTTCGGGCTGCTGATCCTCTCCGCGGTGGTGGCCGTGGCGGTGGGGCTGGTGCTCGGCTGGCTCACCATCAAGCTCATGGGGCTGCTCGGCGACGCCACGCTCCAGGTCGGCCTGACCCTGCTGGTGCCGTTCGTGAGCTATGTGCTGGCGGAGGAGCTGATGGGCTCGGGCGTCCTCGCCGTGCTGACCACCGCGCTCTTCCTCGCCGAGCACACCGCCGACGCCGACGACGTCCTCGGGCGGCTCACCGGCCGCACCTTCTGGGAGATCGTCGACACCCTCGTCACCGGCGTCGCCTTCGGGCTGATCGGGCTCGAACTGCACAACGTCTTCGGCACGGCGGACGGGCGCGAACTCCAGATGCTGGGCTGGGGACTCGCCGTGGTCGTGGTCGTCGTCGGTGTGCGGCTGCTGTATCTGCTGCCGGCCACCTGGCTCGCCAAGCGGCTGCACACCCGGCGCGACGTCAGCGAGGAGATCCCCACCAGCTGGCGGGAGACCGTCGTCATGTGGTGGGCCGGGATGCGCGGAGTGGCCTCGGTCGCGCTGGCGCTGGCGATCCCGCTGAAGACGGACGACGGGAAGCCGTTCCCGGGCCGCGACGAGATCGTCTTCATCGCCTTCGCGGTGATCATGGCCACGCTCGTCGTCCAGGGGCTCACCCTGCCGTGGCTGGTCCGCAAGCTCCGGGTCAAGGCGGACACGGACGCCGAGGAGGCACTGGAGAAGGAGCTCGCGATCCGCGCCGCGAAGGCCGCGAAGCAGCGCCTCAGGGAGATCCAGGAGGTCGAGGAGTTCCCGGACGAGGTCACCGAGCGGCTCCAGCGGCTGGCGTACGACGTGGGGGCGCGGATCAGTCCCGACATGGTCGACGACGAGCGCCGCGAGGCGTACGCGAAGCGGGCCGAGCGCTTCAAGGCGGTCAGCCGGGTCCAGCGCGAGATGATGTCGGCCGCCCGCCACGCGGTGCTCTCGGCCCGCAACGAGGCCGGGGCGGACCCGGAGATCGTCGACCGGGTACTGCGTCAGCTGGACGTCCGCAGCCTGCGGTGAGGCGGGTGGGCAAGACGGCCGCCCCGTTGTCCGCCGCCCCGCCGGCCGTCGCCGTCAGCCGAGTCCGGTGCGCGGTGATCTGTCCCGGTCCGACGGCTTCTCGTGCACCGGGCGGTGCTGCTCCGTCCACGTCCCGGGCAAAAGCGCCGCGGGCGCCGTCGCGATCTTCGGCAGCGCGTACGGATGGTGGTCGCGCAGCCAGCCGATGAGCTGTTCCCGTACGGCGCAGCGCACCGTCCAGATGTCGCCCGCGTCCTTCGCCGTGACCACCGCGCGGACCAGCATCGTCGACGGCGTGGTGTCGGTGACGGCCAGGGACCAGTCACGGCCGTCCCAGGCGGCGCACTCGCCCAGGATGTCCCGCAGCTGCTCGCGCATCGCCTCGATCGGGGCCGAGTGGTCCAGGTGCAGGAAGACCGAGCCGGTCATCTGCGCACCGCCGCGCGACCAGTTCTCGAACGGCTTGCTGGTGAAGTACGAGACCGGCATCGTGATCCGCCGCTCGTCCCAGGTCCGCACCGCGAGGAAGGTCAGCGTGATCTCCTCGATCGTGCCCCACTCGCCGTCCACCACCACCGTGTCACCGATGCGCACCATGTCGCCGAAGGCGATCTGCAGCCCCGCGAAGAGATTGCCGAGCGTCGACTGGGCGGCCACGCCCGCGACGATGCCGAGCACCCCGGCCGACGCCAGCATCGAGGTGCCGAACGTCCGCATCGCCGGGAACGTCAGCAGCATCGCGCCGATGGCGACCACCGCCACGATCGCGGTGACCACCCGCTGGATCAGCGTCACCTGGGTACGGACCCGCCGCACCCGCGCCGGATCGGGGGTGTTCGCGGCGTACCTCGCGTAGAGGGAGTCCACGACGGCCGTCGCGATCCGCACCACCAGCCAGGCCGAGGCCCCGATCAGCACCAGCGACAGGACCTGACCGATCCCCGTCCGGTGATCCCTGATCAATTCGAGCCGGGTGTGGGTGTACGAGCCCCGCAGCAGCGCCGCGCACAGCGTCAGCTGGAGCGGTATCCGGCAGCGCCGCAGCAGCCCCCACAACGGGGTGTCGGGGCGCCGGCCGTCGGCCCGTCTGAGCAGCAGGTCGACCAGCCAGCCGACCAGCAGCGTGATCAGGACCGAGCCGCCGACGACGATCAGCGGGCGCAGCACGTTCTCCATCCCGTCGTTCTCCATGCCTCCGACCGTAGCTGGCACCATGGGACTCATGAACATCATGCTTTTCCACTCGACGTACGGTCTGCGCCCCGCGGTGCACGCGGCGGCCGACCGGCTTCGTGCCGCCGGGCACGAGGTACAGGTGCCCGACCTCTTCGAGGGGCACACGTTCGAAACCGTCGAGGAGGGCCTCGCCTTCAAGGAAGAGGTCGGCAAGGACGAACTGCTCAGGCGGGCCGTGCTGGCCGCCGCGCCCTACTCCGACCGGGGCCTGGTGTACGCGGGCTTCTCGTTCGGCGCCTCCACTGCGCAGACCCTGGCACTCGGCGACGAGAAGGCGCGTGGCCTGCTGATGTTCCACGGCACCTCGGACATCGCCGAGAACGCGTCCGTGGACGAGCTGCCCGTACAGCTGCACGTCGCCGACCCGGACCCGTTCGAGACGCACGACTGGCTGAACTCCTGGTACCTGCAGATGCAGCGGACCGGCGCCGACGTCGAGATCTACCGCTACCCGGGCGCCGGCCATCTCTTCACGGACCCCGAACTGCCCGACTTCGACCGGGCGTCGGCCGAGCTGGCCTGGAAGGTCGCGTTCGGCTTCCTCGCCACGCTGTGACGGAGCGAGGGGCCCCGCGTGAGGGGCCCCTCGGACGGGTCAGCCCCGGTACGCGGTCCAGCTGTCGCTCATCCGCTGGACCTGGCCCGCGGTGAACTGGGTCATGCACGAGTCGTAGGTGTAGTCCATGAAGTTGTGGATCGGGTCGACCCCGGTCTTGTTGGTGCAGGTGTCGCGCCCGGTCGGGCATTCGTACGCGGCGCTCTTCTCGGCCGGGGTGTCGGAGACGTAGTCGCCGTTGCCGTTGCAGCCGCCCTGGAAGGTGTGGTAGAGCCCCATCCAGTGGCCGACCTCGTGGGTGGCGGTGTCGCCCTCGTTGTAGTGGGTGGCGGAGCCGCCGGGCAGCGAGGCGTCGAGGATGACGACCCCGTCGTCCGAGGGGGCGGACTTGTACGAGCTGGGGAAGGTGGCCCAGCCCAGCAGGCCGCCGCCGAGGTTGGCGGTGTAGATGTTGAGGGCGTTCGCGCCGCCCTTGCGCAGCGAGGACTTCATGGCCGTCTCGGCGGCGGAGCCGGGGGAGACGCCGTTGTACCAGGAGCTGTTGTCCGTGTAGTCCGTGCCGGCCAGCGTGTACTGGAAGCCGGAGTTCGTGTTGCCCGAGCCCTGTCCGCTGTAGGCGGCGTTCAGGACGTTCAGCTGGCTGCTGATCGCGGCGGCGCTGAGCTTGCCGGTCGTCCCGGAGTGCACGACGTGGAAGTAGACCGGGATGGTCGCGCCCGCGGCGAGCGAGGGGCCGCTGACCCGGCGGTCCGCGAGTCTCTGCTTCAACTGCGCGTCCATGGCCTTGGCCTGGCTCGCGGTCAGCTCATTGGGGTCGTCGGTGTGGGCGGCGCCCGCGGGGCGGGCCTCGCGTGCCGTGGCGCCGGCGCCGGCCTCGTCCCCGCACTTCTGGGCGGCGGACGCGGAGCTCTTGGGGGCGGCCGAGGCGGCGGAGCCGGAAGGAGCGGAGAGCGGTGCCAGGGCCAGGGTTCCGGCCAGGACGGCGGTGCCGATCGCACGGTTTCGCATACGCGGCGATATACGGACAAGAGCGCGCACGTGGACTCCTCGCGGATGTGTGGGGGAGGTATTTCCTCACCCGCCGCCGGGAGATTACGTGCGCATGTCAGGTCCCGAGGAGGAATGATCAGGCCCAATCGGCTCGTCGCCAAAGGGTGGAAACCGGGCGGAATCTTCTTTGTGTTCCAGAGTTTGAGACGGCGACGTAACCGTAGGCGTTACCTCGGCGGGTGGTGTGTCCCTATTCGGTCCATGGGACACGCCACCCGCCGTAGCGACGTAATGTGCCGTCAACATATGGGGGAGTGGCCGAAAATAGCGCCTCAGAGCACCGGGTGGTCCACCCGCTCGACCTTCTGCGTCCCGCTCAGTGTCCGGTACGAACGCGTCCAGGCGGAGGTCGCGTCCCGCTTCGTCCGGTCGGAGACGGCGTAGTAGTCCATCTGCGAGCGCTCGGCTGTCACGTCCAGGACGCCGTAGCCGTGCGAGTCCATGTCCACCCACTTCACATGGCGGTTGGCGGCCTTCACCGCGGCTGCCGCGACCACCGAGACCGTCTGCGGTGCCACGTGCAGGATGTCGTCGATGTTGTCCGAGGTCACCGAGGTCACCACGAACTCCGTGGCGGCCGAGGCGGAGAGCGGATACGTAGCCGCCTTCACCGGCACGTCGTTGGCCCAGGCCATGTGGATGTCACCGGTCAGGAAGACCGTATTGGTGATCGACCGGTCCCGCAGGTGGGTGATCAGCTCCTTGCGGTCGTCCGTGTAGCCGTCCCACTGGTCGACGTTGACGGCCAGGCCCTCCTTGGGCAGCCCCAGCAACCCGGCCAGCGGCTCCAGCAGATGGGCCGGCAGGGAACCGAACGCGACCGGCGAGATCATCACCGACGTGCCGACCAGCTTCCAGGCGGCGTCCGAGCCGGCCAGCCCCGACTTCAGCCAGTCCAGCTGCGCCCGCCCGGTGATGCTGCGCTCCGGGTCGTCGACCGCGCCGCTGCCGATCCCCGCCTGCTGGGAGCGGAAGCTGCGCAGGTCGAGGAGGTGGAGCTCGGCCAGGTTGCCGAAGCGCAGCCGCCGGTAGACGGTGCCCTCGGTGGAGGCGCGGACCGGCATCCACTCGAAGTACGCCTGCTTGGCGCCCGCGACCCGGTCCGCCCAGGCGCCCTCGGTGCCCGGCGTGTGGTTCTCGGCCCCGCCCGACCAGGCGTCGTTGGCGAACTCGTGGTCGTCCCAGATCGCGATCACCGGGTGCGTGGCGTGCAGCGTCTGGAGATCGGGGTCCGTCTTGTACGTGGCGTGCCGGGTGCGGTAGTCGGCGAGCGTGAGGATCTCGTGCCTGGGCTCGTGCTGCCGTACGACGTACTTCGCGTCCGGGTAACTGCCCGACGCGTACTCGTAGATGTAGTCCCCGAGGTGGAGCACCGCGTCCAGGTCGGCGCGGGCGGCGAGGTGGCGGTACGGGGAGAAGTACCCGGCCTCCCAGTTGGCGCAGGACACCACGCCGAAGCGCACGCCGGGCGTGGCGGCACCGGCCGCCGGAGCCGTCCGGGTGCGGCCGGCCGGGGAGACGGTCTGCGTCCCCTCGCCCGCCGAGAAGCGGAACCAGTACGCGGTGGCGGGGGCCAGGCCCCGCACATCGGCCTTGACCGTGTGGTCGGACGCGGCCCTCGCGACGGTCGTGCCGTGGGCGACGACCCGGGAGAAGTCCCTGTCCTCGGCGACCTCCCAGCGCACCGCCGTGTCCGCGCCGCGGCCCGAACCGGGTATCGCGTCGGGGGACGGGGTGACGCGGGTCCACAGCAGGATGCCGTCGGGAAGCGGATCGCCGGAGGCGACGCCGTGCAGGAAGGCGGGGCCGTCCGCGGCGCGGGCGGCGGTGGCGGAGCCCAGCACCGGGGCCGCGACGGCGGTGGCGGCAGCGGCCTTGACGACCGTGCGGCGGCTGGGGGCGGAGAGCGGCGGGGGAAGATGTCGACTGGTCACGGAGCAGCACCCTACTGACCGGTAAGCCGAACGGGCAGGCGAACGAAGGAAGTTCGCCTGCCCGTCGGGGAGCCGCTGCCCGGATGTCGCCGGCCGGTCAGCCCTTCAGCGCGGCCGTGATCGCGGTGTTGAAGTCCTCCACCGTCATCGGAGCGTTCTCGCTCTTGCCGTCGGTGAGCGTCTTGCCGTCCATCTTCAGCGTCGGGGTGCCCCGCACGCCGCTGTCCTCGAACGCCGCCGACATCTTCATCGCCCAGCTGTCGAACGTGCCGTCCTTGACGTTCTTCTGGAAGGCGGCGTTGCCCTTCAGCGCGTCCACCGTGTCGGCGACCTTGATCAGGTAGGAGTCGTCCTTGAACTTGTCCACGGTCTCCTCCGGGTGGTACTTCGCGGAGTAGAGCGCTGCCTTGTAGTCGAGGAAGGCGTCGGGGCTGACGTCGAGCGCCGCACCGAGCGCGCTCAGCGCGTTCTTCGAGCCCTCGCCGCCGGCCATGCCATCAATGAACGTGGCACCGACGTACTTGATCTTGTACTTGCCGGCGTCGACGTCCTTGTGCACCGTCTCGCCGATGGACTGCTCGAACGTTCCGCAGATCGGGCAGCGCGAGTCCTCGTACAGCTCCAGGGTCTTCTTGGCGGTCGACTTGCCGATGACGACGGTGGTGCCGTTCTTGCCCGAGGTGTTCTTGGGCGCGGTGACGCTCTTCGCGTCCTTGGCCGCCTCCCAGTGGGACGGCTTGTTCAACTGCATGACGCCCCAGGTGACGCCACCCACGACGGCCAGCACACCGACGATCGAGACGCCGACGATGATCTGCCGGCGGGTCTTGTCCTTCTTGGCCTGGCGCTCGCGCTCGGCGCGCAGTCGCTCGCGGGCCGCTGCCTTGTTGGCCTGGGTGTTGCGCTTGCTCATGTCCGTGTCTCCATGGGGTGAGGAATGTGCCAGGGGATGTACGTGCTCAGGCGATGGTGAAGGCCGAGCGCGGTGGTCCCCTGCGTCCCACGGAGTGCACGAGCAGACGGGCGTGTACGAGCAGGTGCGGGCCGTGCCCGGCGGGCCGGGTACGGCGGCGGGCCGGGCGGCGGGCCGTACCGACCACGGTGACCGCGATCAGCAGCGGCCGGAACGCCAGGGCGGCGGCCGCCTCCAGCAGACGGGCCAGCGCGGACTCGCCCCGCCGCAGCCAGGCCGCGGCGAGCAGCCCGACTGTCACATGCGCGGCAAGCAGCAGCCACGGCACCGCGGGGCCGGGCGAGGCCAGCAGCGCGGCTGTGGGGTGCCCGGCGTCGGCCACCGAGGCGAACGGGGTGCCCTCGGCACCCGTCCGGGCCGCCCCGGTGCCGACCGCACCGCCGCACAGCACCTCGACGCCGACCGAACGCAGCGGCCCCGCGATCGGGCCGCCGGCCGCGCCGTAACAGACGTGCTGACCGGTGGTGAAGAAGGTGTCGGCTGCCAGCTCCAGCGGGACCAGCAGTCCGGCGATCGCCCCGAAGCCCCGCTCCCGGCCGGCCAGCGCGTACGCCACCGCGAAGACCGCGCCGGCCAGCAGGGCGACGGCGGCCAGCGGCAACGGGACCCGGGAGAGCAGCACATGGGACGTCACGGAGAGCGTCACGACGAGCGCTGTGAAAAGCGCCGCGCGAACGACTCTGAGCTGCGTCCCGGATATGTCCATTGTTCAGGAGTGTGCCATGCCAACCTGTGCGCTGGATGAAACAGGTCCCGGACCGCTCGCTCCGAGGGCGGCACTGCCCCCGTCCACCGGCGCGGCACACCGGCATCCATACCGGTCCGGAGCGCCACCGGTGTGGTGAGCGGAAGGGTCCACGGGGCTGCGGCGCCGGGCAGCGCGCGTCCCGCCGCACAGTCACGTCCGGTCCCACGACGCACCGCACGGCCCGGCATGCCGGGGCTTTTCGGTGGACCCTTCCGGTCACGGACCTGTCAGTTCACGGAGAGGCGACGGATCGATTTTCCGCGAACTGTCAGCCGCAGGGCGGGGTTGCCGCCGGGGTTTCAAAAGTTCCCTGTCCTTCAACCTTGATCAGGCCCACGTACTTCTTGCCACAGGGGTAGCTCATGTTCCAGGTGGCCGCCGCCCGCTCGCTGACACTGATGGTCTTTGTCGCGCTCCAATCGGGGGTGCCGCTTGTGCGGAAGCCGAGCTTCGCCTTGATGGTCGAGCCACTTTTCTTGGTGTAGAAGACAACGATGCGCGACGGGTCCGCGCCCAGGTTGATGCAGAGCTGCCCGTTGCTCATGTCGGTGCACTTGACTCTGTCGCTGCTGGTAACCGAAACGTTCGGCGAGGCCTGCACGGACGTGTCGCGCTCGGTCGCGTGAGCGGGCGCAGCGAGAAGAGAGGCACCAGCGGCTATGCAGGCGGCAGCCGCCAGTGTGACTCGACGATTCACGGGGTTCCTCCTTGATGACTGGTCAAGATCAACACCGGCGACAGTACAAGGCGGAAAATGTGACGCCAAGGGACTTTTTTGCAGAGTGGGCGAGGGAGAAATCCAGCCAACCGCCGCTGGTTGCCGCAAGGTCGGCCGAGCTTCAGTAAATCCCCCGCCGCCTCGACGGATGCCCTGCTACAGCCCCGGAATACGGCCGTTGCGGAAGAGATCCACGAAGATCTGGTGGTCGGCCCGGGCCCGGGCGCCGTAGCTGTGGGCGAAGTCCACCAGCAGCTCGGCGAAGCCCTCCTCGTCGGCCGCGATCGCCGCGTCGATCGCCCGCTCGGTGGAGAACGGCACCAGCGAGTGGCCGCTCTCGTCGTCCGCCGCGGAGTGCATCGTCGCCGTCGCCCGGCCGAGATCGGCGACGACCGCCGCGATCTCCTCCGGCTCGTCGATGTCGGACCAGTCCAGGTCGACCGCGTACGGGGACACCTCGGCGACCAGCTGCCCCGCCCCGTCCAGCTCGGTCCAGCCCAGCCACGGGTCGGCGTGCGCCTGCAGGGCGCGCTGCGAGATCACGGTGCGGTGACCCTCGTGCTGGAAGTAGCCGCGCACCGCGGCGTCGGTGATGTGCCGGGAGACGGCGGGCGTCTGGGCCTGCTTGAGGTAGATCACCACATCGTTCTCCAGGGCGTCGCTGTTGCCCTCCAGGAGGATGTTGTACGAGGGCAGCCCGGCCGAACCGATGCCGATGCCACGACGGCCGACGACGTCCTTCACCCGGTACGAGTCCGGGCGGGTCAGGCTCGACTCCGGCAGCGTCTCCAGATAGCCGTCGAAGGCCGCCAGCACCTTGTAGCGCGTCGCCGCGTCCAGATCGACGGAGCCGCCGCCCGGGGCGAACCGGCGCTCGAAGTCCCGGATCTCCGTCATCGAGTCCAGCAGCGAGAACCGGGTCAGCGAGCGGGCGTCACGCAGCGCGTCCAGCAGCGGACCCTCGGCGGTGTCCAGCGTGAACGGCGGCAGTTCGTCGTTCTTCGCGCCCGTCGCCAGCGCGTGGATCCGCTCCCGGTAGGCGGTGGCGTAGACCCGCACCAGCTCGCTGATCTGGTCGTCACCCAGCGCCTTCGCGTACCCGATCAGGGCGACGGAGGCGGCGAACCGCTTGAGGTCCCAGGTGAACGGGCCGACGTACGCCTCGTCGAAGTCGTTCACGTTGAAGATCAGCCGGCCGTTGGCGTCCATGTACGTGCCGAAATTCTCCGCGTGCAGATCGCCGTGGATCCACACCCGGCCGGTCCGCTCGTCCAGGTACGGGCCGCCGTGCCGCTCCCGCTCCAGGTCGTTGTAGAACAGGCACGCCGTGCCGCGGTAGAAGGCGAAGGCCGAGCCCGCCATCTTGCGGAACTTGACCCGGAAGGCGGCCGGATCGGCGGCCAGCAGCTCCCCGAAAGCGGTGTCGAAGACCTCAAGAATCTGCTCCCCGCGCTGCGCCGCGCCGGTCTGCGCTTCCGACATCTCTGGGTGCCTCCTGGTACCTGACGTGCGTGACGAAGTACATGACAAATGGGACGAGTGATCCCGCCCTTCCAACGCGTGACCGTACCCGGGAGTGCCCGTCGTCCGTCACCTCGAAGACGTAGACTTCCACGCTGTCCCCCAGCCCGTCATCGCCCGCCCGCCCGTCGCCCGACCGCCGCCCCTCACGGAGGCGTTCCGCGCCGCGCCGGCACACCGGAGGCACAGCGCCGTGACCAAGCCGCCATTCACGCACCTTCACGTCCACACCCAGTACTCGCTGCTGGACGGTGCCGCGCGGCTCAAGGACATGTTCGCTGCCTGTAATGAAATGGGCATGTCGCACATCGCGATGACCGACCACGGCAACCTGCACGGGGCCTACGACTTCTTCCACTCGGCGCAGAAGGCGGGCGTCACGCCGATCATCGGCATCGAGGCGTACGTCGCCCCCGAGTCGCGCAAGCACAAGCGGAAGATCCAGTGGGGGCAGCCGCACCAGAAGCGCGACGACGTCTCGGGTTCCGGTGGATACACCCACAAGACGATCTGGGCGTCCAACGCGAAGGGCCTGCACAACCTCTTCAAGCTGTCCTCGGACGCGTACGCCGAGGGCTGGCTGCAGAAGTGGCCCCGCATGGACAAGGAGACCATCGCGCAGTGGTCCGAGGGCCTGATCGCGTCCACCGGCTGCCCCTCGGGCGAGGTCCAGACCCGGCTGCGGCTGGGCCAGTTCGACGAGGCCGTCCAGGCCGCCTCCGACTACAAGGACATCTTCGGCGAGGGCAAGTACTTCCTGGAGCTGATGGACCACGGCATCGAGATCGAGCGCCGGGTCCGTGACGGGCTCCTCGAAATCGGCAAGAAGCTGAACATCCCGCCGCTGGTGACCAACGACTCGCACTACACCTACGCGCACGAGGCCACCGCGCACGACGCCCTGCTCTGCATCCAGACCGGCAAGAACCTCTCCGACCCGGACCGCTTCCGCTTCGACGGCACCGGCTACTACCTCAAGACGACCGACGAGATGTACGCCGTCGACTCCTCCGACGCCTGGCAGGAGGGCTGCGCCAACACCCTGCTGGTCGCGCAGCAGATCGACACCACCGGCATGTTCGAGAAGCGCGACCTGATGCCGAAGTTCGACATCCCGGACGGCTTCACGGAGATCACCTGGTTCCAGGAAGAGGTCCGCGTCGGCATGAACCGGCGCTTCCCGGGCGGTGTCCCCGAGGACCGGCAGAAGCAGGTCGAGTACGAGATGGACATCATCATCCAGATGGGGTTCCCGGGGTACTTCCTGGTCGTCGCCGACTTCATCATGTGGGCGAAGAACAACGGCATCGCGGTCGGCCCCGGCCGAGGCTCCGCCGCCGGTTCGATCGTGGCGTACGCGATGGGCATCACCGACCTCGACCCGATCGAGCACGGACTGATCTTCGAGCGGTTCCTCAACCCCGAGCGCGTCTCCATGCCCGACGTCGACATCGACTTCGACGAGCGCCGGCGCGTCGAAGTGATCAGGTATGTGACGGAGAAGTACGGCGCCGACAAGGTCGCCATGATCGGCACGTACGGAAAGATCAAGGCGAAGAACGCCATCAAGGACTCCGCCCGGGTCCTCGGCTACCCGTACGCGATGGGTGACCGGCTCACCAAGGCCATGCCCGCCGACGTCCTCGGCAAGGGCATCGACCTCAACGGCATCACCGACCCCAAGCACCCGCGCTACAGCGAGGCGGGCGAGATCCGGGGGATGTACGAGAACGAGCCGGACGTCAAGAAGGTCATCGACACCGCGAAGGGCGTCGAGGGCCTGGTCCGCCAGATGGGCGTGCACGCCGCCGGCGTCATCATGTCCAGCGAGCCGATCGTCGACCACGCCCCGATCTGGGTCCGGCACACCGACGGCGTCACCATCACGCAGTGGGACTACCCGCAGTGCGAGTCGCTCGGCCTGCTGAAGATGGACTTCCTCGGCCTGCGCAACCTCACCATCATGGACGACGCCGTGAAGATGGTGGAGTCCAACAAGGGCGTCAAGCTGGACCTGCTCGGCCTCCCGCTGGACGACCCCAAGACGTACGAGATGCTCTGCCGCGGTGACACGCTCGGCGTGTTCCAGTTCGACGGCGGCCCGATGCGCTCCCTGCTGCGCCAGATGCAGCCCGACAACTTCGAGGACATTTCCGCCGTCTCGGCCCTGTACCGGCCGGGCCCGATGGGCATGAACTCCCACACGAACTACGCCGAGCGCAAGAACGGCCGCCAGGAGATCACCCCGATCCACCCGGAGCTGGAGGAGCCCCTCAAGGAGGTCCTCGGCCTCACCTACGGCCTGATCGTGTACCAGGAGCAGGTGCAGAAGGCCGCCCAGATCGTCGCCGGCTACTCGCTCGGCGAGGCCGACATCCTGCGCCGCGTGATGGGCAAGAAGAAGCCCGAGGAACTGGCGAAGAACTTCGTCCTCTTCGAGGCGGGCGCCAAGGAGAAGGGCTTCTCCGACGCCGCGATCAAGGCGCTGTGGGACGTGCTGGTCCCGTTCGCCGGCTACGCCTTCAACAAGGCGCACTCCTCCGCGTACGGCCTGGTCACCTACTGGACCGCGTACCTCAAGGCGAACTACCCCGCCGAGTACATGGCGGCGCTGCTGACCTCGGTCAAGGACGACAAGGACAAGTCGGCGGTCTACCTCAACGAGTGCCGCCGCATGGGCATCAAGGTGCTGCCGCCCAATGTGAACGAGTCCCTGTCGAACTTCGCCGCCCAGGGCGACGACGTGATCCTCTTCGGCCTCACCGCCGTGCGCAACGTCGGCCAGAACGTCGTCGACTCGATCATCCGGTGCCGCAAGGCGAAGGGGAAGTACAGCACCTTCCCCGACTTCCTGGACAAGGTCGAGGCGGTCGTCTGCAACAAGCGCACCGTCGAATCGCTGATCAAGGCCGGCGCCTTCGACGAGATGGGCCACACCCGCAAGGGCCTGGTCGCCCACCACGAACCCATGATCGACAACGTGGTGCAGGTCAAGCGCAAGGAGGCCGAGGGCCAGTTCGACCTCTTCGGCGGCATGGGCGAGGAGGAGAGCGACGAGCCGGGCTTCGGGCTCGACGTGGAGTTCTCCGACATCGAGTGGGAGAAGTCCTACCTGCTGGCCCAGGAGCGCGAGATGCTCGGGCTGTACGTCTCCGACCACCCGCTCTTCGGCCTGGAGCACGTGCTGTCCGACAAGGCGGACTCCTCGATCTCCCAGCTGACCGGCGGCGAGCACGCCGACGGCGCCATCGTCACCGTCGGAGGCATCATCTCCGGCCTCCAGCGCAAGATGACCAAGCAGGGCAACGCCTGGGCCATCGCCACCGTCGAGGACCTGGCCGGTTCCATCGAGTGCATGTTCTTCCCGGCCACCTACCAGCTGGTCTCCACCCAGCTCGTCGAGGACACCGTCGTCTTCGTCAAGGGACGCCTCGACAAGCGGGAGGACGTGCCTCGGCTGGTCGCCATGGAGATGCAGGTCCCCGACATCTCCAACGCCGGCACCAACGCCCCCGTGGTGCTGACCATCCCCACCGTCAAGATCACCCCGCCCATGGTCAGCCGCCTCGGCGAGGTCCTCAGCAGCCACCGCGGCGACACCGAGGTACGGATCAGGCTCCAGGGCCCCCGCAAGACCACGGTGCTCCGGCTCGACCGGCACCGGGTCAAGCCCGACCCGGCGCTCTTCGGTGACCTGAAGGTGCTGCTCGGCCCGTCCTGCCTGGCCGGCTGAGACACGGGACCGGACGTACGAGAGGGGCGCCCCGCGAAAGCGGGAGCGCCCCTCTCGGTCACCCGGCCCGCGACCGGACCGGAGAAGTCTCCGGTCAGTTGTGGCCGAAGCGCCGCTGGTGCTTACGGGCAACATCGGCAGGGCTGCCCTGGGCCTGCGACTGCGGCTGTATCTGAGACTCGTACGGGGTCGTCTTCGTCTCTTCCGCACCGCGCTCCGGACCGGACGCGCGGTTCTGCTGGCTGCCCTGCTTGCGGTTCTTGTTCTTGGCCATGGTGTTCCTCCTCGGGAAACTCTCGGGGCCAGGACCGCGTTCAGATTCACATAGCGGGACAGACCGTGCATGTTGGATCATTACCGTGCGTAGCGGGGGTGCGTGACGCGCCGTTTTCCGGATCCGCCACGCCGATGATCGAGTTCCGGCCGTCAAGCCCTGCGCGGTCGGGCAGACTCGAAGGAAACCCTTGGCAAAGACCGCACCCGAACTTCTGGAAGAGGGTGGATCGCGTGGACCGTTGCGTCGTCCTGGTGGACGCCGGCTACTTGCTGGGCGCAGCCGCGAGCCTGCTGGCCGGGGAGCCCGCCCGTTCCCGCATCACGGTCGACCACGCGGCCCTCATCCGGGGCCTGCGCGAGCGGGCCGAGGCCGACACCGAGCAGCCGCTGCTGCGGATCTACTGGTTCGACGGCGCCCCCGACCGGGTGCCGCAGCCCGAGCACCGCAGACTGCGCGTGATGCCCAGGGTCACCGTCCGGCTCGGTGCCCTCACCCGCAGTGACGGACGCTGGGCGCAGAAGGGCGTCGACGCCGCGATGCACGCCGAGCTCACCGAACTGGCCAGGAACCGGGCCTGCTCCGACGTGGTGCTGGTGACCGGCGACGGCGATCTGCTGCCCGGCCTGATGTCCGCCAAGGAACACGGCGTCGCCGTGCATCTGTGGGCCGTCCAGGCCGCCGACGGCGACTACAACCAGTCCGAGGACCTGGTGGCCGAGGCCGACGAGCGAAGGGTGCTCGACCGGGCCTGGATCACCCAGGCGGTACGGGCCAAGGAGACGGGTGGCGTCTGCGCCCCGTCCCCCGTGCCCCGTCCGGAGATCGCCGCGATCCTCTCCGCGCCGCTGCCCGAGGCCGCCCTCGCCGCCTCCGCCGAGCGCGCCTCGGAGGCCCAGGCGGCGGCCGCCGCCAACGGCGCCGCGACACCACCCGAGGAGAGCACCGGCCCCGACCGACCCGGGCACGGCGGCCGGGGCGTCCCCACCCCCAAGGACCTGGCGGGCAGTCTGCGCGGGCCCGCCCAGCCCGACCGGCACCTCTCGCAGCCCTCGCCCGCCGGCGCGACCCTGCGCTGGTCCTCCGACAAGAGCTGGGCGGAGCGCGGCGGACCGCTGGGCGAGCCCGCCGAGACCGCCTCGCTGCCGACGCTGGCCCAGCTCACCAGCGCCGAACAGCGCTGGGCGGACCGCGAGGAGGACATCACCACCGTCGGCGGTGACCCTTTCGAGGTCGGCCAGGTCTTCGCCCGTCGCTGGATGGAGCGACTCCCGGAGACCGTCCATCTGCAGAAGCTCTCGACCATGTATCCGCGCATCCCGCACCGCATCGACGGCGAGCTGCTGCGTTACGCGGCCCGGTTCGGCCTGCTCGCCCACAAGGACGACCAGATCGACGAGCACGACCGTTACGCGATCCGGGCGGGATTCTGGCGGGAGATCGATGTACGGGCCGCCGCCGAGCACACCCCCGCGGCGGAGCGGACGACCCCGTCCGCCGGTTGACGGCCGAGCCGGGCCGCGGGCGGGCGCTCCGGGCACGCCCGCGGCCCCTCCGGCGTGGCCCCGGGCGCAATACGGGGCATCCGACCCCGTACCCTCGTACCTCGTGAGTACGGGCACAGCACAGGCGCAGCCGGCGACCGGGACCGTGTGCGCGGTGCGTGATCTGGTCAAGACCTATCGCGCGGCCCGCGGCCGCCGCGGTACCCCCGCCACACCCGAGGTGCGCGCCACCGACGGGATCAGCCTGGACGTGCGGCGCGGCGAGATCTTCGGGCTCCTCGGCCCCAACGGCGCCGGGAAGTCCACCCTGGTACGGCAGCTCACCGGGCTGATGCGACCCGACTCCGGCAGCGTCGACGTGCTGGGCCACGACCTCGTGCGCCACCCGGAGCGCGCCTCCCGGCTGATCGGCTACCTCGGGCAGGAGTCCACCGCCCTCGACGAGCTCACCGTGTCGCTCGCCGCCGAGACCACCGGACGGCTGCGCGGCCTCGCCGCGGCGGACGCCCGCGCCGAACGCGACGCCGTGCTCGGCGAGCTCGGCCTCACCGAGATCGCCGGACGCCCCCTGAAGAAGCTCTCCGGCGGCCAGCGGCGGCTGGCCTGCTTCGCCGCCGCGCTGGTGGGGGAGCGGCCGGTGCTGGTGCTGGACGAGCCGACCACCGGCATGGACCCCGTCGCCCGGCGCGCCGTCTGGGCCGCCGTGGACCGGCGCCGGGCCGAGCGCGGCACGACGGTGCTGCTCGTCACCCACAACGTCATCGAGGCCGAGACCGTCCTCGACCGGGTCGCCGTGATCGAACGCGGCCGGGTCATCGCCTGCGACACTCCGACCGGGCTCAAGGAACGCGTCGCGGGCGAGGTCCGGGTGGAGCTGGTGTGGCGCGACCGGGCGCCCCTCGACGTACCCGAGGTGGCCGCGCTGCGCGGCTCGGCCCAGGAGTCCGGCCGGCGCTGGGTGCTGCGGCTCGGACCCGACGAGGCGCGGGCCGCGGTCGCCGCGGTGACCGGCGGCGCGGCCTTCGCCGCCCTCGACGACTTCACGCTGGCCACGCCCAGCCTGGAGGACGTCTATCTCGCGCTCGGCGGGGACGCGGCCAAGGGACTGGTGAAGTCATGACGGGGGCCGACGGGGTGGTCGGGGCCGGAGAGGTGGCCGGGGTGAGCAGTACGGCCGGGGGCGGCGGGACGACCGGGTGCGGGTGCGTGGCCGGGCAGGCAGCGAACAGGAGCAGCGCCAGGTGACGAGCATCGTTCCCGCGCAGGCGGTGACCGGACCCGTCCGGACCGCGCAGGACGGCCCGGCGGGTCTTCTCGGCGACGGCTCCGGCCACGAGGGGACGGCGCCCGCGCCGCTCGCCCCGCGGGCCCGGCTGTTCCCCTCGCTCGCGGCGGTCTACCGTGCGCAGCTGTCCAGGGCCAGGGTCGCCCGCATCCCGCTGCTCTTCGTCGCGACCTTCCAGTCCGTCGGGATCATGGTGCTGATGCGCGGGGTGGTCGACGGCGGCTCCGAGGCACGCGCCGTCGTCGCCGGCTCCAGCGTTCTCGTCGTGGCCTTCGTGGCGCTCAATCTCCTCGCCCAGTACTTCGGGCAGCTGCGGGCCGGCGGCGGGCTCGACCACTACGCGACCCTGCCGGTGCCGCCCGCCGCGGTGGTGCTCGGCGCGGCGGGGGCGTACGCCTCCTTCACCGTGCCCGGCACGATCGTCACGGCCGTGGCCGGCAGCGTGATGTTCGGGCTGCCGCTGACGCATCTGTGGGTGCTCGTCGCCGTCATCCCGCTCTCCGGGGCGGCGCTCTCGGGGCTGGGCGCGGCGCTGGGGCTGCTCGCGCCCCGGCAGGAGCTGGCCACGCTGCTCGGCCAGCTGGGCATGTCGGCGGCGCTGCTGCTCGGTGTGCTTCCCGCCGACCGGATGCCGGCGCCGGTCGGCTGGGCGCGCGATCTGCTGCCCTCCACCTACGGTGTCGAGGCGCTCGCCCGTTCCTTCGACGCCCACCCGGACTGGGCGGTCGTCGCGCTGGACCTCGCCGTCTGCGCGGTGGTCGGCGTCCTCTCGCTGGCCGCGGCGACCTGGGCGTACCGCAGGGCAGCGGTCCGGTGAGGCGCGGCGCGGGGGCGCCTGGCACGATGGCACGGTGACCGCACCTCTGACGCCGCCTCACCAGCCCTCGTCCAACGATCCCTGGCAGACCCCGCCGAACTGGGGTGGCCCGGGGGGATCCGGCGGGCCCGGTCGGCCCGGTGGTCCGGGTGGAGCCGGTGGGTACTACCCGGGGGTCCTGCTGGAGTCGCAGGAGGAGAAGGACCGCGGGTCGGATCTGCGGAAGGCCGCGATCGTCACCGCTCTGGTGACCTTTTCGGGCATCGCGCTCGGGTTTCTCTGGCTGTGGCTGGCGCCCAGGGTTCCGCTCATCTCCGACAGCACCGCCGTCTTCCTGAACGACAGCGAGGGCGAGGAGGCGATCGGCGCCGACGGAACGTTCGTGCTGCTGGGCCTGGCCTTCGGGGCGCTCTCCGCGGCACTGGTCTTCTGGTTCCAGCGGCGCGGCGGCATCGCGCTGGTGGTGGGTCTCGCGCTGGGCGGGCTGCTCGGTTCGCTGCTGGCGTGGCGGCTCGGGGTGTGGCTCGGGCCGACCCAGGACGTCGTCGCGCACGCGCGGGCGGTCGGCAAGGGCGTGGTCTTCGACGCACCGCTCCAGCTCCGGGCGAAGGGGGCGCTGCTGGCCTGGCCGCTGGGGGCGATGGCGGTGCATCTCGGGCTGACGGCGCTGTTCGGGCCGCGGGATCCGGAGCCGGAGTGGGGGGTGTATGCGTTTCCGGGTGCGCCAGGGGCGCCCGAGGCGCCGGGTGTGCCTGGGGTGAACGGGGCCGGGGGGTCTGCGGGTGGG
>NZ_JBCEWQ010000113.1:0-28514 GCF_038448545.1 Streptomyces sp. CLV115 | reverse complement strand
GGCACGGGCCCGGCGGTGGAGGTGGGAAGAAGGCGGCCGAGGAGGACGCCTCGCTGGTCGAGCAGGCGGTGCGGAGTGGGATGTTCCGGTCGCTGGCCCGGTCCGTCGGTACGCAGCTGGGCCGGGAGATCTCGCGTTCGCTCTTCGGTACGGCCCGCCGCAGGCGGTAGGGGCGGCGGCAAGGGCGGACGGTAGCGGAGGACGGGCCGGGGGTCACTGGTCGGCGGCGCGTTTGGCTGCCTTGGCCGCCTGCTTCGCGTGCTGCTTGAACGCGCGGACCTCGGCGAGTGATTCCGGGCCGGTGATGTCGGCGACCGACCGGTGCGAGCCGGCCTCCCCGTACGGACCGGCGGCCTCTCGCCAGCCCTTCGGCCGTACTCCGAACTGCTTGCCCAGCAGCGCCAGGAAGATCTGGGCCTTCTGGGTGCCGAATCCGGGCAGCGCGTTCAGCCGTTCACGCAGTTCGGCCCCGTCGGGTACGTCGGCCCATACCGCGCTCGCGTCGCCGTCGTACTCCGCGACCAGGTACTGGCACAGCTGCTGGACCCGCTTGGCCATGGAGCCGGGGTAGCGGTGCAGGGCGGGCTTCGTGGTGAAGAGCCCGGCGAACGCCTCCGGGTCGTAGGCGGCGATCTCATGGGCGTCCAGATCGTCCCCGCCCATCCGCTGCGCCAGCGAGTACGGGCCGGTGAAGGCCCATTCCATCGGCACCTGCTGATCCAGCAGCATGCCCACCAGAGCGGCGAGCGGGCTGCGCGCGAGGAGCTCGTCCGCCTGCGGCTCCTGGGCGATCCGCAGGGTGATGTGCCGGTCCTCGTTGCTCCCGGCCGTGCTGTTCTCGGCCGCGTTGCTCTCGGTCATGCCTTCGATCATCCCGACGGCGGTGCTGCCCGGCCACCGCACTGCCCGCCGGTGCAGCCGTTTGCCGTACGGACGGGGCGGGTGCCCGAAGGGGCAGCGGCGGCTGCCCGCGGCCGGCGGGGTCCGGGCTGGACGGGGCAGTGCGGCGTCGTGAAGGTGGAGTGGTGAGGCCATCACGACGCGCCTCGACCGGGGCGCGGTCAGGGGAGAGATGACGATGCACGCACCGGAATGGGACCAGGAACACGACCACGACCACGAGCGGGACCACGGGCACCGGCATGAGCTCGACGAGCCGGTGCACGTGTCGCGGCCGTCCGGGGGACGGGAGCCGGCGGACACCCCGCACCTCTACCGTGCGGCGGCCGCCGGGCGGCCCGATGTGGTCGGGGCCGGGGGCATGAGCGTGCTCCAACGGGCGGTCGGAAACAGCGCCGTGGGGTCGATGCTCCAGCGCAAGGAGGAGGAAGAGCGCTCCCCCGTGCACGACGTGGTCTCGTCGGGGGGCGGGAAACCGCTGGACGCCGACACCCGCGCCGATCTGGAGGGGCGGATGGGGGCGGACTTCTCCGACGTACGCATCCACACGGACTCCGCCGCCCACGAGTCCGCGAAGGGCGTGGGGGCGCACGCGTACACCGTCGGCAACAACGTGGTCTTCCAGCGGGACGCCTACGACCCGTCCTCGCCGCAGGGCCGCACCACGCTGGCCCATGAGCTGACCCATGTGATCCAGCAGCGCAACGGCCCGGTGGAGGGCACGGAGGCGGCGGGCGGGATCCGGGTGAGCGATCCGTCCGACCGGTTCGAGCGGGAGGCCGTCGCGAACGCCGACCGGGTGCTGTCGGATCCGGCTCCGGCGTCGGCCCCCGTTTCGGATCCGGCCCCCGCCCCGGCTTCGGCGGCGTCCGTGCAGCGGGCCGCGACGGAGGACGAGGACGAGCAACCCGCCGATGTGCAGGGCTCGTTCGTGCAGCGCGCGAAGGAGGGGGACGAGGAGGAGGAAGAGGCTCCGCCGGAGTGAGGGACGGGGCGGGCCCTCGACGGCGCCCCTGGTGGGGCGGGGCTCCGCCAGGGGCACCGTCCCGTCCCGCCCCGCCGCGTCAGTCCGCCGATTCCGTCTTCATCGTGCCGCCCAGGAACAGCGACTCCGAGCAGCGCGAAGGCGTCGGCGCGTTCACCGGCTCGCCGACCTTCCGGCAGTCCACCGTCAGCGTGACCTGGCCGCCGCCGAGCACCAGGATCGGCGTGACGAAGTGGTAGTCGGAGTCGCGGAAGTTCTCCAGCGCCAGCCGGAGCACGGGCGCGTCCCGTCCCGAGGAGACCACGAGCGTTCCCGCGTCGCCCTGCGGGTTCTGGACCACGATGTCGGTCAGCTGGAACGTGTGGCCGCCGGGCACCTGGAGCGCCGTCTCGGTGTTCGACCCGCCGCCCACCGAGTCTCTGACCTGCACCTGTGCACTGGTCGGCGCCGCCGCCGAGGCACCGGAGTCCGTGCCGGCGCTCGGTGAGGGGCTGGGCTTCGGCGAGCCCCCGTTCGCCCCGGAGGAGTCACCGCCGCCCGAGGCGCCGGCCGAGGACCCCTTCTCGGGCGCCTTGCTCTTGTCGGCCGCGGCGGCGGACCGTACCGCGTCCGGGGTGATCGCCTCCCGGGCCGCCGACTTCACGGCCGGGCGCAGCAGCGCGTACCAGAGTCCCACCAGCGCGATCAGCAGCACGGCCGCGGTGATCAGCGCGCGGGGGAGCCAGCGCGGCAGGATCGGTTCCTGCTGGTACGTGCCGTCCACGACCACCGGTGCGATCGGGGCCTGGCCCTCGGCCACGTCCGGGGTGGCGGCCAGCTGGAAGGGGTGCGTGACCGGGATGCCGCGCCACACGCGCTTGGCGGGCCGGATGCGGACCTTCCCGAAATCCGCCCGGCCGGGCGCGATCAGCAGTGTGTCCTCGGCGAACGAGACCTGTGCCCGCTCCGTGCCCGACTGGGCCCCCAGCCGTACGGTGACCGGAGCGTTGCCCCGGTTGTCGACGGCGAGCTGGTGCTTGCCGCGCCAGGCCCCGTGCGAGCTGCGCGGCACCAGTTCGGCGGTCGTCTCGGTGAAGGGAAGAACGGTCACCCGCCCTTCGGGCACCACCGTGTCGCCCTGTTCGCTGGTCGGCACCACGCGTATCCCGAAGGGCGTGTCCCCCGCGAGTACGGTCGAGTCCCGGGGCGGACGCAGTACGAGGGAGACCGTCTGCGAGTCGCCCGGATACAGGGAGAGAGCCGCCGGCTCGACCGTCGACCAGGCGGCACAGGCGCCGACCACCTCGAAGCGGTACTCCTCGACGGTGCTGCCGGAGTTGAGGATCCGCAGAGGGAGGGCCGTCTCCTCGCCCGGTGCGGCAGTGACGGACGAATCGTCGAGGCTTGCCGTGAGACTCATAGGCGGCAACGTAGGTTCGCCGTTGAACGCCGGCATCGGCCGTGGAGGAACACTTCCGGGCAGATTCTGTGCCCGGATCGGCCTTTTTGTTTCCCTGTAGGGATACGCGGGCATCTTTTGACCGCCTCAGAAGAGTGAGGCATACGAAAACAGCCGTGTTGGTTGTGTTCGCTGCGACGCCATCGGCTGTTGCCCAGGGGGAGCATTGCCATGGAGCGCATCACTGTTGCATTACGGGCTCAGGATCCGATCTCGCAAGCGGGCGTGGCCAGTCAGTTACGGACCCGGCCCGAGGTCAGCGTCACGGAGTGGGGGGAGGGCGACGCCTCTCCCAGGATCGTGGTCGTCGTCGTGGACGCGGTCGACGAGGCGGTGTTGACGATGCTGCGTCACATCCAGCGCACCAGCACCTCACGTACCGTTCTGGTCACCACGGACATCGACGAGCAGAAGCTGGTGAGTGCCGCGGAGTGCGGTGTCGCCGGTGTGGTCAGGCGCTCCGACGCGACTCCGGAGCATCTGGTGCAGGTCATCGGGACGGTGGCGCGGGGCGAGGGCCATCTCCCGTCCGACCTGCTGGGACGGCTGCTGGAGGAGGTGGGCCGCCTCCAGGGGCAGGTGCTCGGTCCGCGCGGTCTGCACTTCACCGGTCTCGCGGCACGCGAGGTGGATGTGCTCAGGCTGGTCGCGGAGGGGTACGACACCGCGGACATCGCGACGAAGCTCGCCTACTCCGAGCGCACCATAAAGAACGTGCTGCACTCGGTGATGACCAGGCTCCAGCTGCGGAACCGGTCGCACGCGGTGGCGTACGCGATGCGGCAGGGGCTGATCTGAGCCTTTCCGCGTTGGTGGGTGCGTTGCCTGGGTGGGGGCTCGTCTGAGCCTTTCCGCGTTGGTGGGTGCGTCGCCTCGCCAGGGGCTGGTCTGAGTCTTCCCGCGGCGACGCGTACGTCGCCTCGGCAGGGGCCCGGATGCACTTTCGGGCAGTGGGGGCTTCCCGAGGATGTGACTCCCGCACCGCTGTGCGTCCGCCGCCCGTGCAGGACCCTGACGTCCGGTGTGCCGATCGGCCTAGGGTGGGGGAGGACTTCCGTGCGCTGGTTCCAGCCGCTTCGGCGGGTGCCGTGGGTGGCGCGGGGTGCGCGGACGTGGCCGGCCAGGCCGGGCCGGGCGGTCCGTCCCCGGTCGTCCGCCTCGCGCCGCACCCTCACCGCGCTCCGGATCCCCGCCCTCGCCCTGCTTCTCGTGGTCAGTGGCGTGGCCCCCGGTTCAGCCGTCACGTCCGGGGCGCCGTCGGTGGCGGTGCCCGAACCCTGGGTCACTCCGGCCGAGTTCACCGACGCGGTCGACCCGGGCGGTTCCACCGGCGTGGCCAAGCAGGTGCGTACGCCGGCGATCCCGCCCAGGCCGGATGTGATCCTGCTGGTGGACGGCACCGCCAGCATGGCCGACCCGATCAAGAGCGTGCAGGAGAACCTGCCCAAGATCACCGACAAGATCCTCGCGGAACAGCCCGACTCCCGGTTCGCCGTGGCCACGTTCGGTGACCAGGAGGGCGACGTCAATGCCGGTTTCAGTGTGCTCCAGGGGCTGACGGACGATCTCGAAGCGGTGCAGGCGGGTGTCGACAGACTGGACACCGCGTTGGGCGGCAAGAGCCGGGGCCCGTCAGAGGACTGGATCAACGGGCTGTGGCAGATCGCCAACGGTGCCGGTGGCCAGACGGTTTTCCGTGACGGGGCGAGTCCGGTCATCGTGCTGGTCGGCGATGCTTCCAGCCACGCCCCGAGCAATGGGCACAGCATCGACGACACGATTTTCGATCTTCAGGACCGGAGCGTCCGGGTGATCGGTGTCGACGTGGCGAGCAAGATCGGCGACGGTCTGAACGGAAATGGCGATGCCGGCGATCCCGAGTACGTGGAGGATCCGCTCACCACTCCCGACCAGGCCACCCGCATCATCAATGCCACCAACGGACGTCTGCTGGAGGGGATCGACGGGGACAAGGTCGCGGAGGCGATCGCCGAGGGCTTCAACAACCTTCCCACCACGGTCGGTTACCGCCTCGACAACTGCGACCCGTCTCTGACCGTCGCCCTGGATCCCCCCACCCGCAGCGTGACGAGCGGCGACACCGCTTCGTTCGCGGAGAACATCGACGTCGCCGCGGATGCGCCGCAAGGCACCACCCTGACCTGCACGGTTCAGTTCCTGATGGGTACCCAGGTGCCCGGAACGGAGACGATCGGGCCGTCCGCGGCTGCCGATCCGGACTTCCAGGAGCAGATCCGCATCGATGTGAACGACATCGACGCGCCCGCCGTCACCGTGGACGATCTGACCGTCCGGGCCAAGGACAAGAAGGGCGCGCGCGTGACGTACGCCGCCACCGCCCAGGACGCCACCGATGGCACGCTCCCGGTGACCTGCGCGCCTGCCTCCGGTTCGCTCTTCCCGGTCGGCCGCACCACGGTGACCTGCTCGGCGACCGACTCGGCGGGCAACACGGGGACGGACACGGCGGAGATCGAGGTGTTGGAGGCCCCCGTCCCGCCCTCGGCGGATGTGGCGATGAAGGTCGACGTCAGCCCCGACCGTACGTACACCGGCCGCCCGGCCCGTGCGCGGTTCACCGTCACCAACGCCGGTCCGGACCCGGCGACCGGAGTGGTCATCGGCTCCAGCTGGCCGAAACCGTCCAAGGGCAAGGACCGCAGCCTGCCCGCCCTGACCCGTTGCACGACGGCGAAACCGTGCACCATTCCGGCCGGCGGCCGCATCGAGGTGACTCAGACCGGTACGTACCGTGCGGCGATCACCGGGGACGTACGGGCCACCGTGCGTGGCACGTTGCCGGACCGCCGGAGCGCCAACAACCAGGACACCGACCGGCTGCGCGTCCTGAAGCCCTCGCTGACCGTCACTCCGCAGGTCGCCAAGCCGGGACAGCCGGTGCTGGCCCGCGGCAAGGACTATCCGCCGGGCGCGACCGTACGTTTCACGTGGAACATCGGGATCACCCCCGGCGGAGCGACGGCCACGGTGGGGCGCGACGGCACCTTCGAGGTCCAGGTCCTGGTCCTGCGCAAGGACAAGCTGGGCCCGCGCGAGCTGCGGGCGGACTCGCGCGACCTCGCCCGGCTGAAGAAACCGGTCCTGGTGGTGCAGAGGAATCTCCAGCCACCGGACTTCGCGGGCCGCGCATGAGCACCGGTGACCACAGGGCGGATGACCACAGGTCCGATGACCACAGGCCCGGTGACCACGGGGCGGGTGACCGTACGGCCGATGACCACACGGGAGTGATCGGGTGATCCACGAGGTCGACGACGTACTGCGGGCGCTGATCAGGGCGGAGGTACTCGAAGGCGGCCAGATCGCGGTGGTCTTCGACGCCCCGACCCGGGAATGGGCGGCGAAGGTCAACGCGCCCATGGTCAACCTGTATCTCTACG
Source organism: Streptomyces sp. CLV115 (assembly GCF_038448545.1). Taxonomy (NCBI): domain Bacteria; kingdom Bacillati; phylum Actinomycetota; class Actinomycetes; order Kitasatosporales; family Streptomycetaceae; genus Streptomyces; species Streptomyces sp. CLV115. The sequence continues at coordinate 21,769 of NZ_JBCEWQ010000113.1, read as the reverse complement.
ACATCCGCGAGGACATGCGCAGGCGCGAGCGGGGTCTGCACAACGACTACGACGAGCGGGGCACGATCATCGCGCGCCGCCGCCCGCCCCGTTTCTTCAAGCTGTCGTACCTGATCACGGCGTGGACGAAGCGCCCGGAGGACGAGCACCGGCTGCTCTCGTCGCTGCTCGGCTGCCTGCTGCGTTACGAGGCGCTGCCCCCGGAACGACTGGCGGGCACCCTGGCCGAGATCGGGGCGCCGGTACCGATGTCGATCGCGCTGCCGCCGCCGGAGGACCGCTCGTTCGCCGATGTGTGGAGCGCGCTGGGCGGTGAGTTGAAGCCCTCGCTCGACCTGGTGATCAGCGTGCCGGTGACGGCCTCGCCGAGCTATGTGGTCGGCCCTCCGGTGGGGGACGAGGGGCTGCAGACCCGCTTCGGGGACGTACCCGAGGGGTCCGAGCCCTTGTCCGAGACGATGCCGGGCCGCGGGGGCCTCCCGGTGTACGGCGGCCGCCCGGGCCGGCCCGGCGGGAACGGCACCACCCGCGCCCCCGACACGGAACGACGACGCGGCCTGTCCCTCCGCATCACGGAGACCCGGAAGGCCCGCACGGGCGCCGGGGAAGCCCGCGCTCGGCCCGCAGAGAGCGCAGTGACCGCAGAAAGTGCGGAGACCGCAGAGAGTGCGGAGACCGCAGAGACCCGTACGGAGGACAGCGCCGAATGACCGACGCGGGCGACCCGAACCTGCGCCACCTCCTCGCCCGCGCGGTAGCGGTGGAGCAGCGCATCCGACGGGCGGTCGAGGCCCGGCAGCTCACCGATCCGGACCCGGACGACGCCTTCCGCGGCCTCTACCTCACGGACGAGAACATCGCCCGCCTGCTGGACGAGAGCGAGGCCCGCGCCTTCCCGAGCCCCGTGCCGGACCCCATGCCGGAGGAAGCCCTGCCGGACCTCGTGCCGGAGGACGCCGTGCCGGACCCCGTCGAGGCAACGGCGGAACACTCCCGACTCACGTCCCTGGCAGCCGATTTCGGCCTCACCGCCCTCGACACCGAGATTCTCCTCATCGCGCTCGTACCGGATCTCGACGACCGCTTCGAGGCGTTCTACGGCTACCTGAACGACGACGTCACCCGCCGCCGCCCGTCCGCCGGCCTGGCGCTGGGTCTGTGCGGGCTCTCCCCCGCCGACCAGGTGGCGCGTGGCCGGCTGTCGGCCCGTGCCCCGCTCCGCGAGGGCCGTCTCCTCCTGGTCGAGGACCTGGACCGCCCGTTCCTGAGCCGGGCGCTGCGCGTCCCCGACCGGGTCACCGCGCACCTTCTGGGCGACGACACCCCCGATCCGCGACTGGCCGATCTCCTCGCCCCCTGGCACGCGGTGGCGGGCGTCGGAGACCCGGCGCCGCTCGCCGGGGCCCTCGCCCACGGCGCCCCGCTGGCCTACCTCCGCGAGGACCAGGGCGGTGCGGGCACCGCCCTCGCCGCCTCCGCGCTGACCCGTGCGGGCCACCGGGTCCTGGGCCTGGACCTGGCCCGCCTGGCCGAGGACCCGTCCCCGGCCGAGGCGGTCCGCTCGCTGGTCCGCGAGGCCAGGCTGACCGGTGCCGGCGTCGTCTGCGCCCCGATCGACGCGGTCTGCCGCGAACACCCGGAACTCCTGCGGCTGCTCACCGGCACCCCGGTCCCCACGATCCTGGTGGGCCGGGCCCCCTGGGACGCGGCCTGGTCCACCGCCCCGCCGCTCCTCCTGCACGCCCCACGCGTCGAACCCTCGACCCGGGCCGCCCTCTGGACCGACGCGTACGACGCCCCCGTCCCCGGAACCATCGACGTGGACCGCCTGCTCTCGCCGTTCCTCCTCACCCCGGAACAGATCACCCGCGCTGCCCGGGGCGCCGCCCAGACCACCCACCTGGACGGCGGCACCCTCACCCCCGACCACGTCCGCCAGGGCGCCCGCGCCCAGAACGCGGCGGGCCTGGACCGCCTGGCCCGCCGCATCGAACCCACCGTCACCTGGAACGACCTGGTGCTTCCCCCGGACACCCACGCCCAGCTCCGCGAACTGACCGCCCGCGCACGCCACCGCGACCGGGTCCTGGGGGAGTGGGGCATGCGTCCGGGCGGCGGCCGGGGCCGAGGCGTGTCCGCCCTGTTCGCCGGCGACTCCGGTACCGGCAAGACGATGTCGGCGGAGGTCATCGCCGCGGATCTGGGCCTGGACCTCTACACGGTGGATCTGGCGACGGTGATCGACAAGTACGTGGGCGAGACGGAGAAGAACCTGGAACGGATCTTCTCGGAGGCCGCGGGTGTGAACGGCGTCCTCCTCTTCGACGAGGCCGACGCGATCTTCGGCAAGCGCTCGGACGTGAAGGACGCCCACGACCGCTACGCGAACGTCGAGAGCGCCTACCTCCTCCAGCGCATGGAGTCCTTCGACGGCCTGGCCATCCTCGCCACCAACCTCCGGGCCAACCTCGACGACGCGTTCACCCGCCGCCTGGACCTGGTCATCGACTTCCCGGTCCCGGACCCCGAACAGCGCCTCGTCCTCTGGGAGCGCTGCCTGGGCCCCGTACTGCCCCGGGGCAAGGACCTGGACCTCGCCTTCTGCGCGGAGAACTTCGAGCTGGCCGGCGGCAACATCCGCTCGATCGCGGTGACGTCCGCGTACCTGGCGGCGGACACGGACGAGCCGGTGACGATGCCGACGCTGATCCACGCGATCCAGCGCGAGTACCAGAAGCTGGGCCGGCTGACCCTGGCGTCGGAGTTCGGCCCGTATCTGAAGCTGCTGGCGTGAGGCGCGGTGCCGCGCGGAGCCTGACGTTCAGACCTTGATGATCCGTACCCGATCGCCGCACAGCAGGCCCAGATCCTCAGGATCCGAAGTAAGGATCACCGCAGGTTTCGGCATCAGCAACGCAGTCGCTCCCACGACGGCGTCGATGGCGTACTTGTGCCCATGGAGTCCGGCATCGGTCAGAAGTTTCATGGCCGAGCGCCCGATCTCCTCGCTCACGGGCTCGACCGTCAGCCTGGACACTGCCCAGTTGAACCGGGCGGCGTTCACCTTCCGGTGGTGGGCCTCGATGAGGGTGAGGACACTGACGATCACCCTCATGTCCTCCTGCTCCGCTCCGCGGAGCAGCGTCATGACCTGCCGGTCATCAGCCACGACCTTGGACAGACCGTCACTGTCCAGCACGATCGTCCCCGCCCGAGCCATCAGGTGGCGTTCTGTGCATCGTCGGCGTCGCCGCGCAGAAGCGCTCGGGCGGCATCGATCTCCGTACGACTCAGCGCACCGTGCTCCGCCTCGTGCGCGTTGGTCAGCTCGGCGAGGCTGTCCCGCTCGATCTGGCGCTGCACGGCTGCGTCGACGTAGGCGGAGAAACCCCGCTTCCCCACGCGCGCACGGACGGCCGCGATATTGCCCGAGTGCAGGCTGACGGAGACGTTGGCGGTGGGGCCCTCGCCCAGGCCGTAGGTGGTGTCATCACTCATGACACCAATCTAATACTTGAACTGGTAGAGGGCTGTGTTTGCCGTGACAGAGCGATGGGCCCATGGCTCGGCCCCTTGCGTGGACCCGAAGTTGGCGCGACCGTGGTCGGGTCGGTCGGTGAACGGCCGCTTTTCCTCCGTACGGCGACGGGAGTCAGCGTGACCGCATTGCCTGTTCTGCCCCACGAACTGCACGGCGACGGCCCGCACAAGGTGATCGCGGTGCACGGCTGGCTCGCCGACCGCTCCGCGTACGCCCCCGTGCTGCCGGATCTCGACCTCGATTCGTTCCAGTACGCGGTGGTGGACCTGCGGGGGTACGGCGCGGCCCGGGACACGGACGGTTCGTACACCACGGCGGAGGGGGCGTCGGACGTGCTCGCGCTGGCCGACCGGCTGGGCTGGGAGCGGTTCTCCCTGGTCGGCCACTCGATGGGCGGCTCCGTCATCCAGCGGACACTGGCCGCCGCGCCGGAGCGGGTGCGCCGGATCGTCGGAGTCTCGCCCGTCCCCGCGTCCGGCCTTCCGCTCCCGCCCGAGCAGTGGGAACTCTTCGCGGAGGCGGCGCACACCCCGCAGAACCGGCGGATCATCCTCGACACCACCACCGGAGGCCGCCGTCCTGCGGGCTGGCTGGACCGCATGGTGCGCCGCTCGGTCGACTGCAGCGACGCGAAGGCGTTCCGGGCCTGGCTGGACTCCTGGGCGGGCGAGGACTTCCACGACCAGGTCGAGGGTTCGCCGGTACCGGCCCTGGCCGTGGTGGGCGCACTCGACCCGGCACTGTCCGCGGATTTGCAGCGCGCCACCTGGATGCGCTGGTTCCCCCGCGCCGAGCTGGTGGAACTGCCGTCGTGTGGCCACTACGCGATGGACGAGACCCCGCTCGACCTGATCCGGGTGATGGAGGACTTCCTGCGGGCGGACACGGAGGCATGAGCGGTCCCGCCCCCGCCGAAATGCCCGTACCGGATGTCTTCGACCCGAGGCTGTACGGGCAGGGCATCCCCCACGCCCACTACCGCCACCTGCGCGACCACCACCCCGTCTCCTGGCAGGAGGAACCGGAAGTGCTCGGCTGGCCGGCGGGCCCCGGCTTCTGGGCGGTGACCCGGCACGAGGACGTGGTCCGGGTCCTGAAGGACTCCGCGACGTACTCGTCGTACCTGGGCGCCACCCAGATCCGCGACCCGGACCCCGCCGACCTGCCGTTCCTCCGCCGCATGATGCTCAACCAGGACCCGCCGCACCACCGACGCCTGCGCGCACTCGTCAGCCGCGCCTTCACCCCGAAGCGCATCGACCGTTTCGCCGTGGTCGTCCGCGAACGCGCCCGCACCCTGCTCACCCGCGCGGTCGCCGAGGCACGGGCCGGCGACGGCACCTGCGACCTCGTCGCCCAGGTCACCGACGACTACGCCCTGCTCAACCTCACCGACCTGCTCGGCGTACCGGACACCGACCGCGCGCTCCTCCTGCACTGGACGCGGCGCGTCATCGGCTACCAGGACCCCGACGAGGCCGGAGCTCCGGAGCCGGGCCCGGACGGCAAACCGCTCAATCCACGTTCCCCGTCCGCCCTGCGCGACATGTTCGACTACGCACACGCCCTGGCGGCCCACAAGCGCCGCCACCCCGCCGACGACGTCATGACGTCCCTGGCCACGGACCCCGAACTGACCGCGCCCGAACTGGAGATGTTCTTCTTCCTGCTGGTGGTGGCCGGCAACGACACCGTACGCAGCGCGGCCCCCGGCGGCCTGCACCTCCTGGCGGAGCACCCCGAGGCGTACCGCCGCCTGTGCGAGGGCGAGGTGGGTCTCGCCACCACCGTCGACGAACTCCTCCGCCGCCACCCCCCGGTCCTCACCTTCCGCCGCACGGCACGCGAGGACACGGTGCTGGCGGGCACCCGCATCCGCACCGGCGACAAGGTGGTCGTCTTCCACGCCTCCGCCAACCACGACGAACGCGTCTTCCCCGACCCGTACGCCCTGGACCTCACCCGGTCCCCGAACCCTCACGTCTCTTTCGGCGACGGCCCGCATGTCTGCTTGGGCGCGCACTTCGCGCGCCTCCAGCTCCGGGCCCTGTACGAGGAGACGTGCCGGGCCCTGCCGCCCGGTCGCCTCCAACTCGCGGGTTCGCCAAGCCGATTGGTGTCGAACTTCATCAATGGGATGAAGGCGCTGCCGGTGCAGGTGGCCGATGCCTGATGGTCAAGCCACCGTCCAGGCGAGGACCTGTCCGTCGTCACCACCGCTGAGCAGGAGCGAACCGTCCGGGCTGAAGGCCAGTGCCTGCACCCGGCCGATGTGTTGGCGCTGACTGCCGATCCGCTGGCCGTCCGACAGGCGGAACAGGTTGATATAGCCCGACAGCATGCCCATGGCGAAGTGTTCCCCATCGGGGTGGAATGCGACCGACCAGTAGTCGTCGGCCCTTCGTCCGAAGGTTTCGGGTCGGTACAGACTTCTCGTTTGGGAGTCCCATACGACTGTGCTCTTGGCGTAGGCATCAATCGCAACGATGTAGTCACCATTTGGGCTGAATCCCAGCCAGCGCAGGCGTTCGGGTGCTCCGGGTAGAGATTCGGGTGGATTTTTGTCGATCAGAGAATGCAGCAGGATGGTGGATTCGCCCGATCCGCCGACTGCGAACATCTGAAGATCCGGATGGAAAGCAATCATGGGGACCAGGCTGGCATGGCTACGCTTTCGTGGCGCCGGCGGTTCCTGACGCCAAACCATATTGCCGGATTTGATTTCCTGGATCTGGGTGCTGGTGCCGCTGGTAGCGAGAAATGGTCCGGCCATATGTGCCCATACGACGCTGTCGTCCACCGGTTCGGACTGGGATCCGCTGGCCAGGTCAATAAGAGACAGCCGCTGTGTGCTGATACCAACCACGCCCAGTAGGTCATCGCCTCCGCGAGTCAGCACATGGCAGGTGTCCTGTTGCTTGAAGAGTGGGCAGGATTTCGGTCCTTGCATTCGAGAAATATCCGGTAAGCTCCAGCGGCTCAATGCGGGGTGCTGGTCATCGGCTGCCTGGCCGACAAAAAAATCTCTTCCATTCGGGTCGACTGCGATGCAAGTTACCAGGGTCGGATTGGTAAGTGCTACTTTTACGGGTGAGGCGCTGATTTGCATCAAGGGATTGGCCTTTCGTTCTCGTCGAGGAGAGGGCGCCCGTCTATCCGCTTGGCATTGGGGATCCCTCCATCAGCTATTTCGCTGGTGAAGGAGGTTCCGAGGTCTCGCTGCTGCCCGTACTGGTGCCCCCCTGCCTGGAGTCTACGGTTCCAGGACCTGGTGATGAGGCGCCAGTTGTTCTTTTCGACGTTGTGATCGCGGCGTGCTGTGTCGTCGTCTTTGTGGCCGTCACTCTTCCAATGCTGCGCGAGGGGCACCGGGTGGTGGTCGACATCGTAATGCGTGTTCTTGATGTGTGTGGCTCTTAGTTTCTTCTCGTCGAACAGGGGCAGGGCTCCATCGGGTAGCTTGTACCGTTGGTCCAGGTCTACCAAGCTGTTTCTGGCGGCCGAAGTGTATCCATTGCTCAGAATGTCTGCGACGTCATTTATGAGCGTCTGCTTCTCCTTCTGCCTCCATGAATTGGACTGAGTTTTCCAGCCGCTGCCGAGGATGTAGAGTCGAGTGCGGACGTCGTAGCCACGGGGAAGTCGGCGAGTTCCCGGCGTGCTGACGAACTGTTGCATGCTCTTGAGTTTGCTGAGCTGCATGATCTGTTTGGCGAGCATCTCCTCAAGCGGTTGATAGAGTTTTTGCTCTTTTTCGCCGATCCATTGCTTGCTCAGTGCGTCGGCCTCTGCCTGGGTTTTTATCTTCTTCTTCTTTATTCGACTTTTCACTCGATCGGCCACAATCTTTTCTGCTGATTTTTTTCCTCTCTTCCATTTGGCTTCGGCGTTAGAGAGGTCTGCCAGGGTGGATTCAACCCTGGAGATCGCTTCAAGGGCCTCCATCTTTTCTGGTTCTGGTAGTTGATTGGCCTCTTCCTTTACTTTGCTCATGACGGATCGCACCTCGCCTGCAAATGCGCTCGCTATCACTACCCGAAGGCCGGAATTGGTGGCCTGGGCGGTGAGGGTGTGTGGTTCTCCGGAGGTCATCGAAAAGGACTTACGGATTGCCCGTGGCGGCACTTGCGGTGGAGTCCAGGGGAAGGTTGTATTCTTGTCGTCCTTTCCTTTCTCGTTCTTGTCCTTTCCCTTGAGTTTGTTCCAGAGCGCTTTGCCCTTCTTGGCGATGAATCCGACGATTTTGTCTATGGCCCTGTTCACGGGGCGAGCGACGGCGTGGAAGACGCTCTTGACCTTGTTGGCCAGGCTGCCGATGCCGAGGAGGGAGGCGAGGAAGCCGATCAGTAGCGGGACGCTGGCGGCGAGGGCGGTTTCGACCATCTTGGGGACGCCTGCCGAGCCGCCGTTGGCGATGGCGATGACCGCGTCCAGGACGGCGTTGACGAACTCCACGATCTGGGCGCCCTGGTTCACGATGAACGTGACGATGTCGATGATTCCCTTGACCGCGCGGACGAACGCGGAGGCGGGGTTGAGGAGGGAGATGATCCAGGTGATCCCGGCGATGATGACGGTGGGGATCAGATAGCTGGTGAGTTTTTCGAGGATGGTGGCCTTGAGGTCGCCGGCCTCCTCGGTGATTTCCTTGATGGCGCCTGCGGGGCCCTCGGCGGCGAGTTTCTTCGCGACGGGGACGGAGGATTCGACGGCGGTCATGGCCTGGTCGGGGATGCCCTTGCGGGTGATGCGGGCGCGGATGTTGGCCCAGGTCAGGCCGAGGAGGGAGCCGATGAGCTGGATGATGCCCTTGAGGTCGAACTTCTGGGGGAGTTCGAGGCCGGCCTTGACGGCGGTGCCGAGGAGCCAGGAGACGACGCCGGTCTTCAGGTGTTCGGCGATGTTGGTGATGAAGAGGTTGAGGCCGGCGCCGACTGCCTTGACGAGGTTGCCGAGGAACCCGATGGGGTCCTTGATGATCTTCATGATCGCCGAGGCGGCCTTGGCGAGGATGCCGAGCAGCAGGTTCTTCAGCTCGTTGATCGTCTTGATGACGCCGACGATTGCGTCCTTCGCCTTGTCCACCAGGCCCTTGTTGGCCTCCTGGAGCTTCTTGATCTCCTCGTCGACCTTGTTCAGGGCCGCGGTGTACTTCTGGGCGAGGTCCTGGACGAGCTGTTCGGACTTCTCGTTGACCGTGGCTTCCAGGTCGTCGAATTTGCCCGCGAAGTCGGTGGCGGCCTCCTGGCCGAACTCGCGCAGGTCTGCGGGGAGTCTGTCGACCTCGGCCTTGAGTTCTGTTCGGCCCTTGGCGATACGGGCCTTCGCCCTGCCGAGTTCGGTGCCGATGATGTCGGCGACGGACGAGATGACCGTCTGCATCTTCGCGACGTAGAGCTTGCGCGCCTCCTGGAAGAGGTCGTCGGCCTCCTTCGGCATGCCCAGCAGCTTGTCCTTGGCCCACTTCGCCGGGCCGAACATGCCTGAGTAGCGCTTGTCCTTGTACTTCTTCATGCGGCGCTTGTGGTCGGCGGTGAAGGCGTCCCGGGCCGCCTTCTCCCCCTGCGTGAACGCGGTGTCGACCTTCTTGTCCAGGTCGGAGAGGGTGGTCTCGACGTCCTTCTTCGTGCCGTCGTAGACCTTCTGGAGCTTCGCCGTGACCTCGGCGCGCTTCTTCTCGTCCTTCGACTTCGTCTCGCCCTTGCCGCCGTCGACCTGCTTCCCGGCGGAGGAACGGGTCGCGGTGAGGGTGTTCATGGCCCGGGCGCCGGAGGCTGCCGCGCCCGCCTTGGCCGTGGAGAGCTGCTGGGCCTCGGCCGCCTTCCCCTTCGCGGGTGCCTTCGCGGAGTCTGCCTCAGCGGTCTTCTTCGTGGAGAGGGCCTGGTCGAATTCCGGTTCGTTGCCCTTGGCGAGCTGGTCCTCGGTGACCTCGGCGTCCGCCATCGCCCGGTCGTTGGCGGCCGGGCCCTGCGAGAAGTCCGTGACCGCGGCCGGCTGTTTCTCCGGGACCGCGTCGGCTGCCGAAGGGGCACCGGGGTTGGCGGGCGGCTGGTCCGGGGACATCGGGGTGACCGGCTTGTCCTTGGCCGCCGACGTGTCCGGCGGGGCCTTCGTCGCCGTGTCGATGTCCTTGGCCGAGGAGTCCTTGCCGTCCTTGACCTTGCCGTCGACCTCGTCCTTGATCTTGTCGGCCTTCCCCGACTTGGAGAACTTGTCCGCCTGGTCGAGGTTCTTCGGGGCCTGGGCGTCGATCGCCTTGTTCACCGCGTCGATGAACGCCTGCTTGTTGAACTCGCCGGGCTTCGCCGCGTTCATCTTCTCCGCGTTGGCCGCCTTGCCCTGCGCCTCCTTGTCGTCGGGCGGCGCGACCGCCGCGTCCTGCGCCGACTTCGACTCGGTGGCGGCGGGCGCGTGATGCGACAGGCGGATCCTCTTCGCCGCCACGTCGGACTTCACCTTGCGGAAACCGGGGGCCTGGGCCGGAGACGGCTTCACCGGGGCCGTGTACCGCTGGGCGACCAGACGGGAGACAGCCGCGTTGCCCGCCGCGCGCTGAAGCCGTTGCAGGCTGCGGGGATCAGGGGCCGGCCGGTCCCCGGGTGCGCGACCCCCGGGTGCGCGGTCCCCGGGTGCGCGGTCCCCGGACGAGCTGTCCCCGGACGGGCGGTCGACGGGTGGGCGTTCCGGTGCCGTCGTCGTACGGGAGACGTCTGTGCGGGCAGCGGCGGGGTCCTTCTCCGGAACCGCCCTCATCAGCCCTCCCCCGGCCGCGCGTGCTCCCGGCCGCGCATGGCCCCGGCCGCACACGCTCCCGACCGCGCATGGCCCTGTCGCCGTCCCAGGGTGTGTGCGGGGGCCGCGCGGTACGCAGGGCAGGCGCACCGCGGTCGGGGCAGCGCACGGCGGTACGTACAGCGCTACGGCGTTGCCTGATCGGGCAGGGGCCGGTGCACGGGTGGGCGGCCGTGTGTCCGTTCCCGGTGATCGCCGGTCTCGCGAGAATTGCGGGCGTTCCCCGGCCAAGGAGAGACTCACATGCCGTCGTACCTGTCCCCGGGCGTCTACGTCGAAGAGATCGAGTCCGGATCCCGGCCGATCGAAGGGGTGGGCACCTCGGTCGCCGCCTTCGTCGGCTTCGCCCGCAAGGGCCCGTTCGACGAGCCGACGCTGATCACCAACTGGAGCCAGTTCGCCGGTACGTTCGGTGACTTCGTCGACGGCACGTATCTGGCGTCGGCCGTGTACGGGTTCTTCGCCAACGGCGGCGGCGTCTGTTACGTGGTGCGCATCGACGACGGCACCGAGCCGCAGGCAGAGGGGGACGACGGACGGAGCACCGGGCAGCTGCCCGCCGGTTCGGAGACGCAGCTCGGGCCCTACGCGGTGAAGCCCCGCCCCGGGGTGGCCGGCGAGATCACCGTCGAGGTCACCGAGGTGGAGGGGGACGATCCGCCCTCCGACGTCTTCCAGCTGATCGTGAAGCGGGACGGGCAGGTCGCGGAGACGTACCCGAGCGTGACGACCAAGCGCAGCAAGGAGAACGTCGCCACCCGGGTCAACGCCAAGTCCGAGCTCATCGAGATCCGCGAGACCGGGCGCGGCGCCGCCCCGGCCAGGCCCGGGCCGCAGAGCGTGACGCTGGCCCCCGCCGCGCCCGCCTCGCCCGACGCCGGGCCGCTGACCCCCGAGCTGTACGTGGGCGACCCCGACCGCCGCACCGGGCTCGGCGGGCTCGAAGCGGTCGAAGAGGTCACGACCATCGCCGTGCCGGACCTGATGAGCGCGTACGAACGCGGCCTTCTGGACCTGGAGTCGGTGATCGCCGTGCAGCAGGGGCTCATCAGCCACTGCGAGTTGATGGGCGACCGGGTGGCCCTTCTCGACCCGCCGCCGGGACTCAGCCCGCAGCAGATCCGCGCCTGGCGCACCGACCGGGCCAACTTCGACTCCAAGTACGCCACGCTCTACTACCCCTGGATCCGGGTCGCCGACCCCTCGTCCGGGCGCGCCCGGCTCGTCCCGCCGAGCGGCCACATCGCGGGAGTCTGGGCCCGCAACGACGAGTCGCGCGGGGTGCACAAGGCCCCCGCCAACGAGGTCGTGCGCGGTGCGGTCGCCCTGCAGACCCAGCTGACCAAGGGTGAACACGATCTGCTCAACCCGATCGGGCTGAACTGCATCCGGTCCTTCCCCGGGCGCGGCATCCGGGTGTGGGGCGCGCGCACGCTGGCCTCCGACCCGGCCTGGCGCTATCTGAACGTCCGGCGCCTCTTCAACTACCTGGAGGAGTCGATCCTCACCGGTACGCAGTGGGTCGTCTTCGAGCCGAACGACGACGCCCTGTGGGCCCGTATCCGGCGCACGGTCTCGGCGTTCCTGGTCAACGAATGGCGCAAGGGGGCGCTGTTCGGGCTCACTCCGGAAGAGGCGTTCTACGTCAAGTGCGACCGCGAGACCAACCCGCCGGAGAGCATCGACGCAGGCCAGGTCATCTGCGAGATCGGGGTGGCACCGGTCAGGCCGGCCGAGTTCGTCGTCTTCCGCCTCTCCCAGCTGACCGGGGGCACCGGCGGCGTCGACGAGTAGCCCGGCCCGGTCCCCCAGGTCCACCAAGCGGTAAGAGCGGTAAAGGAGCCTGTTGTGCCACTTCCCGATCTCGACAGCACCGTCGGGGCCTCCTTCGGCCTCGAATTCGACAGCGTCGTCATCAAGCAGATCACCGAGGTCAGTGGTCTGAAGATGGAGCAGGACGTCATCGAGCTGAAGCAGAACACCGCCGACGGCCGCTACGCCATCAAGAAGCTTCCCGGCAGGCCGAAGGCCGGTGAGGTGACCGTGACCCGCGGTCTCACCGAGGACAACAGCTTCGAACGGTGGATCAAGGACTCCCGGTTCGGCCGGATGACCGCGGCCCGCCGCAACGGCGCGGTCATCGTGTACGACCACGAGGGCATCGCCATCAAGCGCTACAAGCTCATCAACGCCTGGCCGAAGTCCCTGGAGATCGGCACCCTCAAGGCCGGTGACACCTCGGTCCTCACGGAGAAGCTCGCGATCACGTACGAGAGCATGGAACTCGACTGATGCGGCGTACGACATCGGCGGACGCCCCCGAACGGCCGGACCCGGACGCCCCGGCCGCCGGGTCCGGGCGGTCCGGCCGACGGGAGCCGCTGCGTACCGAGTTCACCTTCGAGCTGCCGCGCGGGTACGTCGACGAGACGGGCGCCGTGCACCACACGGGCGTCATGCGGCTCGCGACCGCGCGCGACGAACTCGTGCCGCTGCGGGACGACCGGGTGCGTGAGAACTCCGCGTACCTCTCGGTCGTGCTCATCGCCAGAGTCGTCACCCGGATCGGCACCATCGACGACATCCACCCCGGCGTCATCGAGGACCTCTTCGCCTCCGACCTGGCCTTCCTCCAGGACTTCTACCGGCGGATCAACGCCGAGGGGCACACCCGCGCCGCCGTCTCCTGTCCGGCCTGCAAGGAGGAGTTCGCGGTGAATCTCGCCGGTGGCCGCCTGGGGGAATCGTGACGTACGCGGCCGACCTGCTCTACGAGGAGGTCGCGTACCTCGCCTATCACTTCCACTGGCCGCTCGATGAGCTGCTGGACCTGGAACACCCGGAACGACTGAGGTTCGTCGCACAGATCGCTCGCCTCAACGGGCAGTAGCGAACAGCGCGGGGAGGGCGGGAGAACCCATGGGCCTGATGTCCTGGCTGCGCGGCGGCGGGCGTACGGAGACGAGTGCGGGCAAGGGGGCCGGCGGCGCTGGAACCGCTCCGGCGGCGGCGCCGCGCGAGCGGCTCGACCCGGCCGAACTTCCGCCCATCCAGCGGATGTTGGCTGCCCAGGATCTGGTCATCGATCCGTCCGGTTTCCAGGGGTCGCTCGCCACCCGGCAGGACACCTCGCTCGGCACGCCCCTCGGGCATCTGGTCAGCCCGGACGCGCCCACCGGGCTGGTGCACGGGATCACCGCCCCGGCTCCGCCGGAGCGCCCGTCGCCGGTGCAGCGGTCCGTGGAACGGTCGGGGGAGACGCAGGTCCGGACCGGTTACGTGCCCCTGCCCGTGCCGATGCCCGTGGCCGTGCAGCGTGCTGCCGCGAGCGGTGCGCCCGCGATGACGTCGGCCGGGGAGTCGGCCGTGGCGGCTCTGCCGGTACGGCAGTTGGTGGGCGAGCAGCCGCTCGTAGCGGCCTCGGCTCCGGAACCGGAACCGGTGTCGGAGGAGCCCTCCGGCCCGCCCGTACAGCGTTCGGCGCTGCCGGCCTCCCCCGACCGGCCCCGGCGGGCGCCCGGTCTCGGGGCGCCCATGTCCGCACTGCCGCCGACCGCACAGCGGCAGGCCGCCCACGCCACCCCGGGGGCGGAGGAGGCAGCGGGGGATGTTGCGGCAGCAGGGGCGGTTGGGGCTGCTGCGGCCCCCGAGGTTCCCGGGGACTTTGGGAACTCCGGGGTGTCCGGGGCTCCGGATTCCGTGTCCGACACCAGTGGGTCCACCGCGCCGTTGCTCGGAGACTCCCCACTGCTCCCCGCCGCGTCGGAGCCCCTGCCGGCGGCTCCCGTACCGGCGGTGCAGCGGTCCGCCGCCGTGTCCTTTCCGGGCCCGCTCGCGCCGCCCCGGACAGCCGGCCCGGTCGCGCCGCTGCTCGCCGGGCGGCCGGTGGCGCTCCAGGCCGGGCCGGGCGGCGGTGCGGGCGCCGTACAGCGTTCGGCCGTGGACGGGGCGGAGGCGGCGGCAGCGGTTCCGTCGGGCGGTACGGGGGCGGTGCCCGGTCCGTCGTCGTACGCGCCGTCGTCCGTCTCGCCGTCGGCTCCGCCGGATTCCGTTCCGGTGCGCTGGACCTCGGACCGGGCGGGCATGCCCTCGGTGACGCCGTCCGCCTCCCTGCCGGCGGCTCTGCAACGTACGGCCACGCCTGCGGCCACGGCCCCGGGGGAGACGGCGCGTACCTCGTACCCGGCTCGTCCCGCCCTGCAGCGTCAGGCAGTTGGCGGGCCGCCGGTGCCGCGTTCGTTGCCGGATTCCAGTAGTCGCTCCGCACCGGTCACCGCTTCCGTCCCTGCCGTGACCTCCACCTCCTTCACCACGGCCGGTTCGGCCGCCGTGGCCGCCGGAGTGGCTCAGCGGATGGCGGACGGCAGCGTCGTCTTCGGGTCGCCGCCGCCCTCGTACCCGGCGCCCGTCGTCCAGCGCGAGACGGAGAGCGAGGAGCCGCCGCCTCCGGATCCGCCCCAGGACGCCGCGCCCGAGGCCGAACCGGAACCGGAGCCCGGGCCCGCGGCCGAGGCCCACGGCGCGCCGGGCGCCTTTGGGGCCACGGCTGCCTCCGCCGGCGCGTCCGGGGGAGCGCCCGTCGTCACCGACGAACTGGTACGCGCCCTGTACACGCCGCTCAGCAGGCTCTTCAAGGCGGATCTGCGGCTCGAACGCGAACGAGCGGGCTTCCTCATCAACACCAGGCACTGAAAGCCGGACCAGACCAGGCACTGAGATCGAGAGGTACGGACCATGGCCACCGCCCAGGAGAACGATCCCGCCGTCAGTGTCTGCTTCGTCGTCACGATCGACGACATCGAGCTCGGATCGTTCAACACATGCGACGGGCTGGGCTGCGAAGTGGTGCTCGAAACCCGTGAGGAGGGCGGCAACAACGGGCATCTGTGGCAGCTGCCGACCCGGCTGAAGTACTCGAACGTCAAGCTGTCCCGGCCGCTCACCAAGGAGACCGAGAAGGTGGCGCGCTGGTTCGCCACCATGACGACCGGGTTCAGCCGCAAGACGGCGCACATCGAGGCGCGGACCGGGGACGGGCAGAAGGTGGCCCAGTGGGGGCTGCTGGAGGTCGTGCCGGTCCGCTGGACCGGGCCCTCCTTCACCCCCGAATCACCCAAGGTCGCGATGGAGACGATCGAGATCGCCCATCACGGCTATGTGATGGAGGGCTGAGCGTCGTGAGCGGTGCCGGTCCCATCGCCTTCAGCGCCGCCGGTACGTCCGGGGCGGCCGGAGCGAAGCCGGGCAGGGGCGGTTCGGCCCGGCCCAAGCTGGAGCACGCCTATCTGGAGCTGCGGACCCCGCCGACCGGCGGCGGCCTCACCCCCGGCGGCCCGTGCGGGCGGATCGACTTCCAGTTCAACCCCAAGGAGCTGAGCCTCACCAAGGCCGCTTCCTGGAAACGGAGTCCGGCCAAGGGCGCGAAGAGCTCCGGCCCGCCGGAGTACCAGGGCTCGCAGCCCAGCAAGCTCACCGTGGAGATGTTCTTCGACGCCAGCGACACCCAGGACACCCGGGTGGTGACCTCCGTGGAGCAGCTCTTCGCCTGCTGCGTGCCGACGAACGAGACCCGTCAGCAGCAGCGGTCCTCGCCGCCGTGGGTGGTCTTCCACTGGGGCGGGCTGACGGGGTTCCCCGGCTACGTGAGCCAGGTGCAGGCGAAGTACACCCTGTTCACCACGTCGGGCGTGCCGATCAGGGCCGTCTGCCAGGTGACGATGGAGGAGATCAGCGGCGACACCCCGGGCCAGAACCCGACCTCGGGCGCTCTCGCCGCCCGCCGGGTGCACCAGCTGGGTGCCGGGGACTCGCTGCCCTCGCTCGCCCAGCGCGAGTACGGCGACCCGGCGGCCTGGCGGGTGATCGCGGAGGCGAACGGGATCGACGACCCGCTGCGGCTGGCCCCCGGACGGCAGCTGCTGCTCCCCGCGCTCGACGAGCTGAACCGGCTCCGAGAGGCCGAGGGCGGAGGGCGGTCCTGATGGCGCGGTCGGGCGTCGCGACGGCGCTGGTGGTGGAGTTCGGCGGCAGTCCGCTGCCGGCGAAGTTCGTGAACACCCTGGTCGAGGGATACGTCGACGACAGCCGGACGCTGCCCGACCTGTTCCTCCTGCGCTTCCGCGACCCGGACCGGGTGCTGCTGGAGCAGACCGGGCTGAAGATCGGCAGCGAGGCCCGGCTGCTGGCCCGCGCGGGCGGTGACTCGGAGCCGAAGCCGCTGCTCAAGGGGGTCGTCACCGCTCTGGAGGTGGAGCTCGACGAGACCGGCACGTTCACCGTCGTACGCGGGCTCGACGAGTCGCACCGGCTGTTCCGGGGGCGCCGGGTGGCCAGCTACCAGAACATGACGCTCGCCGACATCTGTGCCCAGGTCGCCCAGCGCGCCGGACTCAAGCCGGGCACCGTCGACGTGGCCGGTCCGGTGCTCGAACACATCGCCCAGCCCAACGTCACGGACTGGGAGTTCATCCGGGACCTGGCCGAGGAGGCGGGCGCCCAGGCGTACGTGCTCGACGGCCGGCTGCACATCACCCGGCCCGCGGAGGCGAGCGGCGCCCCCGACGGTTCGGCGCGGGCCGACCGCGATCCGCTGGTCCTGGAGATGGGAAGCAACCTGCTGCGCTGCCGGGCCGGGGTGTCCTCGGCCGAGCAGGTCTCCGAGGTCGAGGTGCGCGGCTGGGACGTCAAGGCCAAGCAGCCGCTGGTCGGGCGGGCGCCCGCCGGGAAGTCGGCGACGCTGGAGCTGGGGGTGAGCGCGGCCGAGGTGTCCGCCCCGTTCGGCGAGGCGCGCTTCGTGGTCACCGACGCGGCGTACGGGGCGCAGGCGCAGGTGGACCAGGCGGCGAAGGCCCTGGCGGAGCGGATCGCCGGGTCGTTCGCGGAGCTGGAGGCGGTGATCCGGGGGAACCCGGAGGTGCGGGCCGGCAGCGCGGTGGCGCTCAACGCGGTGGGGGCGCCGTTCGAGGGGCGGTACACGGTCACGTCGTCCCGGCATGTCTTCGATCCGATGCGCGGCTACGAGACCTGGCTCACCGTCTCCGGGCAGCAGGAGCGTTCGCTGTTCGGGCTGACCGGCGGCGGGCCGGGGTCGGGCGGCTCCGGCGCGGGGTCCGGTGGCGGTTCACGGTGCGCGGGCCTGGTCAGCGGGACGGTCACGGACACCCATGACCCGGAGGGCTCGGGCCGGGTCAAGGTGCGGTTCCCCTGGCTGTCGGACGAGTACGCCAGCGACTGGGCGCGTACGGCCCAGTCGGGCGGGACGAGCGGCGGCGAGGCGTTCATCCCCGAGGTCGGGGACGAGGTGCTGGTGGGGTTCGAGCACGGCCATCTGGACCGTCCGTACGTCCTCGCCGGTCTGTACAACGGGAAGGACCGGCCGTCACAGGGCAGCGGCGGCGGTGGCGGCACCGGTGGTGGCGGCCCCAGCGGCAGCGGCGGCTCTCCGGCGGGCGCGGGCGCGGGCGTGGCCGGCGCGGTGGCCGGTGCCGTGACCGGCAGCCCGGACACCTCGGGGCCGGCCTCGGGGCCCGCCCAGGGCTCGGCCCCGGGCGCCCCCCTCGTCGATCCGACCAGCGGGGCCGTCAACCGGCGTTCGATCGCCTCCAAGAGCGGCAACCAGCTGGAAATCCTGGACGACGCCAACGGACCGCAGGGCGTACGCCTGCTCACCGGCGACGGAAAGCTGAGGATCGACCTGGACCGCAAGGGCACCGTGATCGTGATCAACAGCGACGGCAGCGTGAACATCGAGGCCAAGCAGCAGGTGTCCATCAGGGCCGACCGCGGCGTCACGCTGGACGGCGGACAGGGGACGCTCGAACTGAGCGGAGACAGCGTCACGTTGAAGTCCCGAGGCGGAGTGAGCGTCGACGGCGGGACCGGCGAGGTCAAGCTCTCCACCGGCGGCACGGTGGCCGTGCGGGGCGGCCAGGTCACGGTCGACGGAACGCAGCGCACCGACATCAGGAGCGGCGGCTCCCTGGCCGTCAACGCACCCATGGTGAGGATCAATTGACGGCCCGGACGCCCGGAGCGAGAGGAACGGACTGCCATGTCAGCAGCCGCACGGGTCGGTGACCCCACCGGCCACCCCGGCACGGTCGGGCCCCCCGGCGTTCCGACCGTGCTGATCGGCGGGCTCCCCGCCGCCACGGTCGGCACCCCGCACCTGTGCGCGATGCCGCCGCCCGCGGTCCACGCCCCGTCCGCGATCATCCCGCCCGGCAGCACCACGGTGCTGATCGGCGGCCGCCCCGCCGCCCGGGCCGGGGACCGCGCCGCCTGCGGCGCGCCGATCGTGTCCGGGTGCCCGACCGTGCTGATCGGAGGCTGAGCGGCCATGGGACAGGAGTTCATCGGCGCGGGCTGGGCCTTCCCGCCGCGCACCGACGCCACCGGCTCCATCGCCCTGGTGCGCGGTGAGCACGAGCTGGAGGAGTCGATCCGGCTGATCCTCGCGACGTCGCCGGGCGAGCGGCCGATGCGGCCGGAGTTCGGCTGCGCCGTCAACGACTACGTGTTCGCCCCGGCGGACGCGGGCACGGCCGGGCAGCTCGCCTACGAGGTGCGGCTCGCACTGGACCGGTGGGAGCCCCGGATCGAGGTCACCGAGGTCGTCGTCCGGTTCGACGAGGCGGACAACGGCGTCCTGTACATCGACATCGGCTACACCGTGCGGGGCGCCAACGACCCCCGGAACCTGGTCTTCCCGTTCTATGTGATCCCGCAGCACGAAGAGGTGGACGGCGCGTGACACTGCCCAGCCCGTACCTGGACGACCGTCGCTTCCAGGGCCTGGTCGACGAGGCGAAACGGCTCGTCCAGCAGCGCTGCCCCGAGTGGACCGACCACAATGTGTCGGACCCCGGAGTGACCCTCATCGAGGCCTTCGCGACCATGGTCGACCAGCTCGTCTACCGGGTGAACCGGGTACCGGAGAAGAGCTATCTGACCTTTCTCGACCTGATCGGGGTCCGGCTCCACCAGCCCACGGCCGCCCGCACCGATGTGACGTTCCGGCTCTCGGCGCCACAGCCCGAGCCGGTCCGGGTACGGGCCGGCACGGAGGTCGCGACCGTACGCACCGAGACCGAGGAAGCGGTGGTCTTCACGACCGAGGACGAACTGTCCGTAGTCCCCTGCGAGTTCGCCCATCTCGCCACCTGGCCGACGTCCGGCGACACCCTGGACCGTACCGAGGAACTCGCGCTCGGCCGCCCCGTCCCCTGCTTCGGCACCACGCCCGCGCCCGGCGACGCCCTCTACGTCGGTCTGTCCGCGGCCGTCCCCTCGGGCGTCGTCGTGCTCCGGCTGGACTGCGCCGTCGAGGGCGTCGGAGTGGACCCGCTGCGTCCGCCGCTGGTCTGGGAGGCGTGGGACGGCACCGCCTGGACGGCCTGCGAGGTCGAGAAGGACGACACCGGCGGCTTCAACCGGTCCGGGGAGCTGATCCTGCACCTCCCGAAGGGCCACACCCCCAACGTCGTCGTGCGCCGGACCGGCGGCTGGCTGCGCTGCCGGCTGGTGGAGGCCGCCCCGGAACAGCCCACCTACATGGCGCCCCCGGTGGTCCGCCGGATCACCGCGTTCACGATCGGTGCGACCGTCGGCGCCGTGCACGCCGAGACCGTGACCGACGAGGTGCTCGGCCCCGCCGAGGGCGTACCCGGCCAGACCTTCACGATCAGCCGCCCGCCCGTCGTACCCGGCGACTTCGTCGTCGAGGTCGCGGACCCGTCGGGCGGCCCGCAGGGCACCGAGTGGACCCGGGTCGACGACTTCGCGCACTCGGGCCCCGAGGACCGGCACATCACGCTCGACCCCAACTCGGGGCGGGTCGAGTTCGGCCCGGCGGTCCGGGAGCGGGACGGCTCCATCCGCTACTACGGGAAGGTGCCGCCGAAGGGCGCCACCGTACGCGTGCGCTCGTACCGCACCGGCGGCGGACTGCGCGGCAACGTCGCCCGCTCCACCCTCCGGGTGCTGCGCAGCGCCATCCCGTACGTGGCCCGGGTGGAGAACCGGGGTGCGGCGCTGGGCGGGGTGGACGGGGAGACGGTGGAGAGCGCACGGGTGCGCGGGCCGATGACGCTGCGGACCCTGCACCGGGCCGTCGTGCCGCACGACTACGAGCTGCTGGCCCGCGAGGTCGCGCCCGACGCGGCCCGGGTGCAGTGCATCCCGGCCGGCGAGGACTCGGACGTCGAGGCGGGCGGGGTGCGGCTGCTCGTCGTACCGGCCGGGCGCAGCGACGAGCAGGGCCGGATCCGGTTCGACGAGCTGATCCCGCCGCAGCAGACCCTCGCGCTGATCGCGGGCCATCTGGACGAACGCAGGCCGATCGGCGCCCGGTTGGTGGTCGAGCGGCCCTTCTACCAGGGCGTCACGGTGGTCGCCACGGTCCAGGCCCGCCGAGGTGTCGTGCTGGAGAGGGTGCGGGAGGAGGCGCTGACCGCCCTCTACAGCTACTTCAACCCGCTGAGCGGCGGACCGGGCCGGGACGGCTGGCCGTTCGGCCGGCCGATCCAGTCGGGCGAGGCGTTCGCCGTGCTCCAGCAGGTGGCGGGCGTGGACCTGGTGGAGGACGTACGCCTCTTCCCCGCGGACCCGGTGAACGGGCAGCGCGGCGAACCCACCACCAAGATCGCGCTGGACCGGCACGCGCTGGTCTTCAGCTACGAGCACCAGCTCCGGGTACGGGAGGCCTGACCACCATGCGCACAGCCGTGACCGGCCTGCCGACGCCGCACCCGCTGATCGAACAGCTCCCGGCGGTCTACCTGGAGCAGGACTTCCTGCAACGGTTCCTCGCGGCGCTCGACGACGTACTCGCCCCGGTCCTGCTCGCCGTCGACAACCTGCCCGCCCACCTCGACCCGCGCAGCGCGCCGGAGGACTTCCTCGACTGGCTGGCCCAGTGGGTGGCCGTCGACACCCGCACGGACCAACCGGTCGAGCAGCGGCGGGCGACGGTGCGCGGCGCGGTCGAGCGGCACAGCCGGCGGGGCACCCGGCGCGGTCTCGCGGAGGCGGTGCTGCTGGAGACCGGGATCGAGCCGGAGATCGTGGAGAGCGGCGGCACGGCGTGGTCGACGATGCCGCACACCCGGTTCCCGGGCGGCCCGCGGCCCTGGGTGACGGTCCGGGTCCGGGCCACGCAGCCGTACCAGGTCGACCGGGTGCGGCTGGAGGAACTGATCCGTACGGAGATACCGGCGCACGTGGGCTTCGACCTGGAGGTGCTGTGATCTGCGAGTCGTGCGGGCAGAACAACGCGCCGGGGACGCAGTTCTGTACGTCGTGCCGGGCGTTCCTGGAATGGGAGGAGCCGCCGGGCGGAACCCCGGCGCCCTCCACCACCCGGCCGCCCCGGGCGCATTGGGATCCCCACGTCCCTCCGTCCGCCCCCGCGCCGCGGCCGGATCCTGAGCCGCACCC
>NZ_JBCEWQ010000112.1:0-29085 GCF_038448545.1 Streptomyces sp. CLV115 | reverse complement strand
GGGGCCCCCCCCCCCGCCTCTTCGTATGCCTGCCGGTTCGTGTGCCCGCAGGTTCGCACGCCTTCCGGTGCGCTTGTCCTGCGGGTACGTCCTGCGGGTATGCCTTCCGATGCCCGTACGGCTCCGTGACCCTCCGGTGGCGCTCTGCCTCAGATACGGACCTGGACGGCGCGGGCCAGCCGGTCGTGCAGGCCGCGGCCGTCACGGTCCCAGACCAGGGCCGGGATCACCAGGCACAGCAGCACGCTCCGGACGACCACCCGCCCGAGCGCCAGCCGGCCACCGTTCTCGGCGACGACCCTGATGCCCAGGATTCGCTTGCCCGGCGTACAGCCGATGGTCCCGACGGTGAGCACGCTCAGTACGAGGAAGATGCCCACCGCCCAGTTGCCGGCCGCCTGCTGGTCACCGCGAGCGAACAGCCCGTATGCGATCAGCAGGCACAGGGCCCAGTCGATGAAGATCGCGCCGAAGCGCCGGCCGAGCGGTGCCACCGAACCCGGCCCGTTCTCGGGCAGGCCGAGTCGCTTGCCCCGGTGGCCGAAGTCGGCCCCCATCTCCTCGGCGGCCGCGCGCGGCCCGGAGAGCCACGATCCGATTGCTTGCCTGTTGTCCACCCGAACACGGTACTGCGCCCTCCCGGACGGGCTGCCGGGCGGGGGCCCGCTGCAGGCCCCCGGAACAGCCGGGAAAGGGGCCCGTAACCGGCCACGAGGTGCCGGTCACACCCGGCTCGGTTAACTTCTGCGAAACAAATGGGTCATGCTTGAGAAATCCGGTCTGCCTATGGTCGGGTCCAGCGTGTGCCACCGCACTGGCCGCACCACGAGCTACAACCCCGTCCCTCCCGGGCCGGGAGTAGGAGGAGTTGGATGTTCCAGAACGCCGACGACGCGAAGAAGTACATCGCCGACAATGACGTCAAGTTCATCGATGTCCGGTTCTGTGACCTGCCCGGTGTGATGCAGCACGTCACCGTCCCGGCGGCGACCTTCGACCCGGCCGACGAGCTTGCCTTCGACGGCTCGTCGATCCGCGGCTTCCAGGCCATCCACGAGTCCGACATGGCGCTGCGCGCGGACCTGTCGACCGCCCGTGTCGACCCCTTCCGGCGCGACAAGACCATCAACATCAACTTCTTCATCCACGACCCGATCACCGGCGAGCAGTACAGCCGTGACCCGCGGAACGTGGCCAAGAAGGCCGAGGCCTACCTGGCCTCCACCGGCATCGCCGACACCGCGTACTTCGGCCCCGAGGCCGAGTTCTACGTCTTCGACAACGTCCGCTTCCAGACGTCGGCGAACGAGAGCTTCTACCACATCGACTCCGAGGCCGGCGCCTGGAACACCGGTGCGGTCGAGAACAACCGCGGCTACAAGGTCCGCTACAAGGGCGGCTACTTCCCGGTCCCGCCGGTCGACCACTTCGCCGATCTGCGTGCCGAGATGTCCCTTGAGCTGGAGAACAGCGGCCTCCAGATCGAGCGCCAGCACCACGAGGTCGGCACCGCCGGCCAGGCCGAGATCAACTACAAGTTCAACACGCTGCTCGCCGCGGCCGACGACCTGATGCTCTTCAAGTACATCGTGAAGAACGTCGCCTGGCGCAACGGCAAGACCGCGACCTTCATGCCGAAGCCGATCTTCGGCGACAACGGCTCGGGCATGCACGTCCACCAGTCCCTGTGGGCCGGCGGCGACCCGCTGTTCTACGACGAGCAGGGTTACGCGGGCCTGTCGGACATGGCCCGCTACTACATCGGCGGCATCCTCAAGCACGCCCCGTCGCTGCTGGCGTTCACCAACCCGACGGTGAACTCCTACCACCGCCTGGTCCCCGGCTTCGAGGCCCCGGTCAACATGGTGTACTCGCAGCGCAACCGGTCGGCCGCGATGCGCATCCCGATCACGGGCTCCAACCCGAAGGCCAAGCGCGTCGAGTTCCGCGCCCCGGACCCGTCGTCCAACCCGTACCTGGCCTTCTCCGCGCTGCTGATGGCCGGCCTCGACGGCATCAAGAACAAGATCGAGCCCGCCGAGCCGATCGACAAGGACCTGTACGAGCTGGCTCCCGAGGAGCACGCGAACGTCCAGCAGGTCCCGACCTCCCTCCCGGCCGTCCTGGACGCGCTGGAGGCGGACAACGAGTACCTCCAGGCCGGTGGCGTCTTCACGTCCGACCTGATCGAGACCTGGATCGACTACAAGCGCACCAACGAGATCGCCCCGATCCAGCTGCGCCCGCACCCGCACGAGTTCGAGCTGTACTTCGACCTCTAGAAGGCGGGGTGGGCCGAGCCGGCCCCAGGGCTCCGAATGGGATCAACTCGATCTCGCAAACAGCAGCAGCGAGGGCCGCTGCCCCATACCTCGGGGCAGCGGCTCTCGCCATGTCACTGGCTGTTCGCCGGGCTACAGGTTCGTCGCCGGCTGGCCCGCAGGCGGCTGACCGGCAGGCGGCTGACCGGCAGGCGGCTGGCCCGCAGGCGGCTGGCCCGCAGGCGGCTGACCGGCAGGCGGCTGACCGGCAGGCGGCTGACCGGCAGGCGGCTGGCCCGCAGGCGGCTGACCGGCAGGCGGCTGACCCGCAGGCGGCTGACCCGCAGGCGGCTGACCCGCAGGCGGCTGACCCGCAGGCGGCTGACCCGCAGGCGGCTGACCCGCAGGCGGCTGACCCGCAGGCGGCTGACCCGCAGGCGGCTGGCCCGCAGGGACCGTGTTGCCGGTCCCCGCGACGACGGAGCCGCCGATGGTGGAACCAATGACTTGGTTCAGGTTGTTGTTGTTGATTGTCTGAATTTGGTTTATCACCGTCTGCGACAGACCGAGGCTTCTCCCCGTGGCTTGCACCGCCGCCGCGCCCTGCGCCGCCGCCTCTTGCGGGGAGGCGCCCCTGCTTCTCGCCGCTTGTGCCGCGTTCGCTCCGGCAGCCGCAGCAGCGGCTGCGCCACCGGCCGATGTCGCCGATCCCCCTCCGGCGCAGGCCACAGAGCCTACGGCGAAGTTGCCTGTACCCGATACAGTGAACGGTCCTATACGACCGTCAGCACCAGGGCGCAGCGTCATCCCCCCGGGGGAGACGGTGAAGGTCGCGTTGGGGTCGAAGTTCTCCCCCGTCAAGGTGTTCGCCACTACCCGACATGCCTGCGCCGGAGCAGCGGAAGCAGGCGCGACAGCGGTCGCAGCCAGACCCCCGACAAGCGCCACTGTCGCGGCAGAACTCAGGAAGACTTTTCCTCTCACGGCTTTCCCCTTTCGGCACTGTGCTTTCTCGCTGTCCAGCTCACGTGTCATCGTGAGCAGCAGTCCCCAGCCACGGCGTCACGCTGACGTGACGCCGCTGCGATGACGGGACCGGAAGCAGCAACTCCAGGCGGAATCCTGGAATCCCTCCTCTTCAAGCTTGCACACACTTCTTGAGGATGTCGCACCGAAGGATTTCCCGGATTCAACCAGTCCTGCCTGGAGAGTTGAGGCTGGTGTCGTACGCAATGGACCGGCATGAGACCGGGCCGAACGATACGATGGTTGCCAACGCCCAGTTCTGGTCGCAGTTCCACGAGCAGCTCTGGTCGTACGAGAATCCGTCCCCGTCGAGCTCATGATGCCGAGGCCACTGAAGCCCCAGCACGCCGATGGGGAACTCCAGTTCACCCCGAGCCTTTGAGCTGATGGACATGAAGAAGAGAACTTTGCGGAACATCAGCGTCGCAGCGGCGGCCACCCTCTTGACCGCCGGAATCTTGGGCACATCAGCGAGCAGCTCCTTTGCCTCGCAGCAGAATTCCCAGACCGCACCTTCGGTACTCAAGTGCTACACGCTCATCGACAATCCGGACGAGGTCGTCTGCTACCGGCTTTCGCAGCGGGCTCTGAATACGGGAAGCGAGATCGTGTTCTTCCCGTTCCTCATCCAGGTGCCCACGCCTTCGGATGCCCCGGCTCCGGTCGTCGTGCCTGTTCTGCCGCCGGATCTGACTCCAGGGGATTCGTTCAACGGTTCGTGACAGTCGCGCGCTGTCGCGGTGCGTGTGGTGCGATCAGTGCCGCAGAGCCCGTCCCACCTCGGCCTTGACTTCTCCTGACAGCTTGCGGTTGCTGCGGGCCGTGGCGTCCTTGGACGCCTTGGCGCCGACGTCGTCGACCGTCACCACGACCATGTCGAGCAGATTGCCGCTCGCATCACGGAAGTTGACCTGCACCGCGTACGACTTCTTCGAGTCGGCGCTGTTCTTCACGGTGACCTTCACGGTGGCGCGGCCGTCGCCGTCGGTGCTCGGCCTGCCCAGCTCGACGTCGCTCTTGGCGTTCACGCCGTTCTTGAAATTGTGCAGCTTCTCGCCGGCGGCGGCCGTCGCCGAGGCCACCACGTCGGCGCCGCGGGATGCCGCCGACGCCGCGGCGGACGCGGCCTCGGACGCCGTGCTGGATGCGCTGCCGCCGCCGTCGGAGCAGGCTGCGGCGGTCGACATCACGGCCGTCGTCAGCAGTGCGGCCCACAGACCTCGCGCGGCTTTCCTCGTCATCGTGCCTCCCAGCGCTCGCCACTCCCCCTTCGCCCATCGCCTCAGTCAAAAGGGCGGCGGCACGGGCCGCA
Source organism: Streptomyces sp. CLV115 (assembly GCF_038448545.1). NCBI lineage: Bacteria > Bacillati > Actinomycetota > Actinomycetes > Kitasatosporales > Streptomycetaceae > Streptomyces > Streptomyces sp. CLV115. The sequence goes on along the minus strand of NZ_JBCEWQ010000112.1, from coordinate 24,486 downwards.
TGCGGGGTACGCCGGACGGGTGAGCCGAGGGCGGTGTCGATTCGCGGTGCGGTACGGGGCGGACGAGGCTGGGGGGATGAGCGATCACCGCAGGACGGTCGGCGCCCCCGGGGGGAAGCGACGTCGGCGGCGGTGGCCCTGGGTGCTGCTCGTGGGCGTGCTCGTGCCGGCCGTCGCCGGCGCCGTGGCCGTCGAGGTGACGGCCGGTGCGCTGTCGAGGGAGGGGACGAAGCCGCTTCGGATCACGTACGAGGTCACCGGCACCGCCAGGGACGTCACCGTCACCTATCCCACCTGGCGCGACGGAGACCTCTCGACCGCGCGGCTGACTCTGCGGACGCTGCCGTGGGCCGGGGAGACGCGGACCAGGGGCTTCATGAGCGGCGGCTCGTTCGCCGTCACCCTCGGGGCAACGGGCGGTGAGGTCGCCTGTGCGGTGACGGTGGACGACAGGACCGTCCGGACGGCCACCGCCTCCGGGGCCTTCGCCACGGCCACCTGCGGCGGGTTCTGAGCCCGGCCGCCCCTTGCTGCCCCTGTACGTGACCGTGTCCCCGGGCCGCGGAGGGCTCGGGGACACGGTCACAGGGTGCGCCGGACGTCAGCGGCCGTAGCGGATCAGGGCGCGGACCATGCGGCAGGTGGTGTCGGACGGCGGGTGGATGCCGATGCGCTCGGCAGTCGTACGTATCTTGGCGTTGGTCGCGGTCGACGGGTAGTAGACACCCGTGTCGAGCAGGGCGATCGCCAGGCGCATGGCCTTCAGGCGGCGGTTGTGGGAGACGTACCACTCGCGGGGCCGGCCCGCGGGGAGCGGCTTCTTCTTCAGGGGCTTGTGGAGCGGCTTGGTCGTGACTGCGGCAACGGCCATGGGCAACCTCCTGGCACCATCGTGGAACCCTCACGAACTGCCTCCATTTTACTGCCCGGCACTGACAATCGCCCCTGGCCAGAAGGGCTTTCGGGGATCCCTCGCGTACCGTTGACCCCATGGAGATCTGGATCAATCCCGCCTGTTCCAAGTGCCGCAGCGCGGTACAGCTGCTCGACGCGGAGGGTGCCGAGTACACCGTCCGCCGCTACCTGGAGGACGTGCCCTCGCCGGAGGAGATCCGGGCCGTGCTCGACCGGCTCGGGCTGGAGCCGTGGGACATCACGCGGACGCAGGAGGCCGACGCGAAGGAGCTCGGGCTCAAGGAGTGGCCGCGCGAGGCCGGTTCGCGTGAGCGGTGGATCTCGGCCCTCGCCGAACACCCCAAGCTCATCCAGCGGCCGATCATCACCGCGGACGACGGGACCGCCGTCGTGGGGCGCACGGACGAGGCGGTGCGCGACGCGCTCGGGCGCTGAGCGGCCGACCCCTGGCGGGGCCTACGGCAGCCCCCGCGAGGCGCGGTCCACAGCCGGTGCGAGGCATGCACGGCGGCCCGCGCGACGGCCCGTCACCCGATGAAGTCCGCTATCCCGCGGTTCAGTTCGGCGGCCGTCGGCCCGTGCAACGGCAGGGTGTGGTGCGTCGCCGCGGGGATCGTCGCCGTCGTCACCCGCGGGAGCAGCCGGGCCGCCGCGGCGGCGACGCGGGCCGGGTCATGGGCCCGGCCGCGTCCGGCGAGCAGGACCAGGGTCGGTACGTCGAGTCCGCGCAGGGCCTCGGGTGCGGGGCGGGGGCCGGTGACCGGTCGGCCGGACGGGAGGCCGGCGGCCGCGTCGCGCAGCCGCAGCCAGGCCGGGCCGAGCGCGGCGCCGCCCGTCTCCCATTCCAGGAAGGCCCGGGTCCGCTTCGCGCTCGGCCGGAGCAGCATCGGCAGGGCGTGCAGCAGGTAGCCGGGCCGGAAGCCGGCGAAGCACTGGGTCGGGTCCACCAGGACCAGCTTCCGGACTCGGTGGGGCGCGTGCAGGGCGTAGTGCAGAGCGATCCAGGCCCCGTAGGAATGCCCGCCCAGCGCGGTGCGGTCGGCACCCAGTCCGTCCAGTACCCCGTCGAGCCATGCCGTCAGGTCCGCCACCGTGCGGATCGGGCGCTCCCCCGCGACACTGCGGCCCGGCTCCCCGATCAGGTCGACGGCGTGGACGCGGTGTGTCCGGCCCAGGTGGGCCGCCTGGGCGTACCAGACGGTGGAGGTGGCCCCGCCGCCGGCCAGCAGCACCAGGGGCGGGGCGTCCCCGGGGCCGCAGCTGTTGACGTGAGTGGTGCCGTACGGGGTGGGGATCCGGGAGTACGTCGTTCCGGCCGGCCAGTCGTTCGCCAGGACCTCGTCGTACGCCTCGTCGAACGACGTGGACGTCATGGCTGCCTCCTCGGTCGTGACCGCTTCTGCCGACCCCCGATATTATCTCGCTCAGCGAGACAATGGGCTTGTCGAAGAGGAAGGGACGTCGATGGACACGCGGGAGGGTCCGGGGCTGGAGATCGTCCATCTGCTGCGCAGGGTGACGGTCGAATTCGGGCTGCGCCAGGCCGAGTTCGCGGCCCTTCACGACATGCACAGCACCGATGTGCGCGCTCTGATCTGTCTGCTGGACGCCGAGCGGTCGGGCACGGACGCCACCGCCGGGTGGCTCGGCGCACAGCTCGGGCTCAACTCCGCGGGCACCACCGCCGTCATCGACCGGCTGGAACGGCTCGGCCATCTCACCCGCACCCGAGACCCGCGCGACCGGCGGCGGGTGCTGCTGGCGGTCGACGAGCGGGCGGTGGAGCTGGGGTGGGCGTTCTTCGGGCCCCTGATCGAGTCCACGGTGGCGGCGCTGCGCGACTTCGACGAGAAGGAGACGGCCGCCGTGCGGCGCTTCCTGCACGCCGCGCACGAGGCGGTGACCTCGATCCCTTGAACATCCCCGGGGCGTTCAGCCGCTCCCGGAGACCGGGGCCCGCTCCCCCGCCGCCGGCCGCCGACCGGGGCGGCCCGGCGCCCGGCGCCGCCCCGGCCGCCGTGCCGCTACGCCCCCGCCTGCCTCTCCGCCTCGGCCAGCAGCTCCGTCAGACGCAGCCCGAACCGTACGTCGCACGGGTGTGGATCCCCGGTGCGCGCCGAATGGATCAGGGCGTCGACCGCCGCCCGGAACGCGCCGACCGCGCCGTCCCACCGCGGCATGGTGACCGTCCCCTCCTCGCCCCTGAGCTCGATCTCCGTACCGACCGCGCCCACGGGCGCTCCCAGCGCGAGCGTCACCGTGCTGGACGCGCCGGAGCTGTGGCGGAGGACGAGGTGGGTGGTGTCGGACGGGCCGCGGGCCGCGGTCAGCGCGGTCACATCGCCCAGCACCGGGATCAGGACCGACAGGGCGTGCGGGCCGACGTCCCACAGGCCGCCCTTGTCGCGGCGCCACGGCGAGGCGGCGTACTCACTGGTCGCGCCGGGGGCGAACAGTGCGCCGATCCACTCGGCGCGGGCGGTGAACCAGCCTTCCAGCGCGGCCTGTTCGGCGATCCAGGCGGATGTTTCGGCCGCGAACCGCAGAGTGCAGAAGACGATTGAGGCGACCCCGGTCTGTTCGACGGCCCGGACGACCTCGCGGGCTCCCGCGACGGTGGTGGCGACCGGTTTGTCCAGCAGCAGATGACGGCCGGTGGCCGCGGCACGGGCGGCGAGCGGGGCCTGGACGTCCGGCGGCAGGGCGAACGCGACGGCGTCACTGGCGGCGAAGAGCTCGTCGATGCCCGCCTCGCCGGTGTACGCCTCGGTGCCGTGCGCGTCGGCCAGCTCCTGCGCGGCCTCGGGACGGCGGCCCCACACACCGCTCAGTACGACGCCGGGATGGGCGGCGAGGGCGGGGGCCTGGGTGTTCCGGGCCCAGGGGCCGGTACCGACCAGGCCGATGCGCAGGGGGGTCGCGGGAAGTGTCGTCATGGGGCCAGTCTGCCGGTTTCACCCGGGCGATCCGGTATTGAGTTGGCGGAGAGTGACCTCCATGGATACGTTTGCGGGGCCGGCCGCGGGACTCCGGTGCGACTTCCGGGACTTGCCTATGAAGCAAAAATTTCGCTGTTCGCGCCCCCATTCCCCGGCCGGCGCTCCGCCCCCCGCGTGCGGCGGGGCGTGACACCACGGGGGAATCCATGACCACCATGACCAGCAGCACCGGGACCGACGTCGGCCTCGTCGCCGCCGAGGACGTGCTCCTCTTCGTCAACGCGGCGATCACCGCGACCGGGCAGCGCGAGTTCCGCTCGTCCGCGCACCGGCAGCAGCTCTCGCTGGACTTCCTCCATGAGTACGTACGGGTCAACTACCGCCGGGTGTACGCCGCCTCGCTCGCCCTCGACATCAACGACCACAACGCCGCACGCATCGTCCGGGGCCTGCTGGAGAGCGCGGCCGACGCGAGCGCCGAGGAGAAGCGCACCGAGGGCCGGCTGATCGCCGCCCGGCTGGCGAAGCTGCCGCCGCAGCGCGTGTACCGGCTGTTCCGGGAGCTGCGCGCGGCCAAGGTGAACAACCGGCGCACCCGCGCGATCATGCGGGACTGGCTGGCCGCCCGGCCCGATCCGGCGCACGACGCGGTGAAGTACCGCTCCGGCCTGAAGACCGCCGCCCGCCATGCCCACCTCGGACTCGACGGCTCCGTCGGGCCCGGGGCTTCCGGCGAGCTCGGGGACTTCCTGTTCCGGCCCAGGCACCGGCCGGGGTACCGGAATCAGCTGCTCGACGCCTGGCGGCGCGCCCACTACGCGCAGGGGGCCGTCGAGGATCTGCCGTTCACGGTCGCCGAGGGCTTCGCCGCCCGGCGCGGGGTGAAGCGCGAGGCGTTCCTGGAGCGGATGGCGCCGCGGATGACCCGGCTGGAGCGGCTGCGGACGCTGACGCAGCGCACCGGCACCGGTGACGCGCCGCTGCCCGCCGATGTGGACCTGACCGTGATGCCGCTGACCCGGCTCGCCCTGTACGTCCTGTCGCTGGGCTTCGAGGCGCGGAGTGCGCACCGCGAGGAGCTGACCGGTGCGCTGCGCACGGCGGCCCGTCGCGCGGCGGGCCCGCACGCCGGGAGCTGGGGCCGGGTCGCCGCCGTGCTCGACGACAGCTACTCCTCGTCCGGGTCGGGCGAGAAGCGCCGCCGCCCGCTCGCCGTGGCGCTGGCCTGCCACTTCCTGCTGGAGGCGCTGGCCGCGCCGGGCGCGTACACCCCGCTGTGGACGTCGGACCGCACCGATCCGCTGCTGGTCAGGCCGTGGGGCCCGACCCCGCTCGGTTTCCGTGTGCTGGACGCCCTGGAGCACGGCCCCGACCGGCTGGTCATCGTCTCGGACGGCTGGGACAACGCGCCGCCCGGACTCGCGGGCGAGGTGCTCCGGATCTGGCGGACCCGGCTCGACCCGGACCGGCGCACGGCGGTGGTCCATGTGAACCCCGTATACGACGCGGACGCCTTCGACGTGCGGCGGCTCTCGCCGAGCGTGCCCACGACGGGCGTACGGGACGCGGAGGACCTGCCCGCGCTGGTGGAGCTCGCCGGGTTCGCGGAGGGGCGTACCGGAGCGGCGGCGCTGTACGCCTACCTGGACCGGCAGGTGGCGCGGTTCGTGGGTGACGACGGAGCGGGAGCGGCATCGTGAACAGGCTGGAACTGACCGGGCTCACCACCCGCCCCGCCCAGGTGTGGGGCGGCATCCGGCTGGTGCCGCTGGTGCGCGAGCGGCCCGTCGAGGGGCTCCGGCTGCACGAGGAGCTCTACACGGACCACGGGTACGGCACCGTGGACATCGGTCCGCACGCCCGCTACGCCTCGGTCATCCCGCACGGTTTCGTCGCCGACTGGTCCGGCGAGGGCGAGCAGTCCGCCGCGTACGGTACGCAGCTCGGCGCCGCGCCGGGCTCGCAGGCGGGAAACCGGCCCGCGCCCCGTACCGCGCGGCTCCAGCGCCACCGCCATCACCGGATGGCGAAGCGCCGGCCGGGCGACCGGCTGCGCTTCCTGCCGCTGCACCTCGCGCTGGAGGGCTACCTCTCGCTGCACTTCGGCGGTCCGGCCGTCGCCTGGGAGGAGTGGTCGCGGCAGGCGCTGCGCGACGGGCTGTCGCCGCGCGCCGAGGACGCGTACATGGGGTGGTCGGTGCGCGGGCTCGGCGCGGCGCTGCGGGTCTTCGAGATCCATCCGGACCAGTGCGGAGTGATGGTGTACGCGGCCGACGCGCTCGCCGCCGCGTTCGTCGTGCCGCACCCGGACGACTACCGGCTGCTGCACCCGTCGCTGGTCGAGGACCTGTACGGCGAGCTGATCCACCAGTACGCGCTGTACGGCGCCCCCGTGCCGGAGTTCGCGGCCCGGATACCCGACGGTCCGCGGCTCGGGACGCTCGCCGGGCTGCGGGCGGCCGCGCGGGCCCAGGAGCGCGAGTGGGCCGAGGCGCACGACACCCTGTTCGCGGGTGAGCTGCTGGACAGTTCGTACGCCTTCGACCGGGTGTACCGGATGGGTCCGTTCACGCTGTGGCGGTTCCTGCCGCCGTTCCTGCCGGGCGGGTCCGGGCAGCACATCGGTGAGACGATCACCGATCACAAGGGGCGGGTCGCGTACCTGAAGACGTTCCGGCTGTCCGAGGCCCAGATCAGGCGCGGTCATCTGCTGCACCGGCTCGCCGGCGCGGACTGGCGGCTGTCGCGGGCGGCCGAGGCGCTGGGCACCACCGAGGAGGAAGTGGTGCGGCGGATCCGGGCGGCGGGCTTCGAGTCGCTGCTCAGAGCCCGCTCGTAACGGACGGAACCTCGGTAACACGGGGTTCACATCCGGGCAACGGACGGGAAATCGCGCCTTGCGAAGCTGCGCTGCAGAGACCGGACCGCAGCACCGCAGCACCCGCAAAGGATGGCTTCCGTGACGTTCAAGGCCGAGTACATCTGGATCGACGGCACCGAGCCGACCGCCAAGCTCCGCTCCAAGACGAAGATCATGACCGGGAGTCCCTCGCAGGACGTGACGGAGCTGCCGATCTGGGGCTTCGACGGTTCGAGCACCAGCCAGGCCCGGGGCCACGCCTCCGACCGGGTGCTGAAGCCGGTCTTCTCCTGCCCGGACCCGATCCGCGGCGGCGACGACATCCTGGTGCTGTGCGAGGTCTTCGACATAGACATGACGCCGCACGCGTCCAACACCCGGGCCGCGCTGCGCCCGGTGGCCGAGCGGTTCGCGGGCCAGCAGCCGGTCTTCGGCATCGAGCAGGAGTACACCTTCTTCGACGGTCACCGCCCGCTCGGCTTCCCCGAGGGCGGCTTCCCGGCCGCGCAGGGCGGCTACTACTGCGGGGTCGGCGCCGACGAGATCTTCGGCCGCGAGATCGTCGAGAAGCACCTCGACAACTGTCTGAAGGCGGGGCTCGGCATCTCCGGCATCAACGCCGAGGTCATGCCCGGCCAGTGGGAGTTCCAGGTCGGCCCGCTGTCCCCGCTGGAGGTCTCCGACCAGCTGTGGGTCGCCCGCTGGCTGCTGTACCGCACCGCCGAGGACTTCGGCGTCTCCGCGACCCTGGACCCGAAGCCGGTCAAGGGCGACTGGAACGGCGCGGGCGCGCACACCAACTTCTCCACCGAGGCCATGCGCACCGGATACGACGCGATCATCACGGCGTGCGAGTCGCTGGGCGAGGGCTCGAAGCCGATGGACCACGTCAAGAACTACGGCGCGGGCATCGACGACCGGCTGACCGGCCTGCACGAGACCGCCCCGTGGAACGAGTACAGCTACGGCGTCTCCGACCGCGGCGCCTCGGTCCGCATCCCGTGGCAGGTGGAGCAGGACCGGAAGGGTTACATCGAGGACCGCCGGCCGAACGCCAACGTCGACCCGTACGTCGTCACCCGCCTGATCGTCGACACCTGCTGCACCGCGCTGGAGAAGGCCGGCCAGGTCTGATCCGGGGCCCTCTCCGGGCTCCGGCTCCGGGCTCCCGGTCCGTTGTCAGTGGCCCGTGTCAGGCTCGGCACATGCTCGACATCAAGGTGGAGACCGAGAACTCCGAGACGCACACCCGTATTTCCGGCCGGGCGCTGAGCGATCTGGTGCACCGGATCGGCCTGAAGGGCGACCGCTTCCTGGTCGTGCAGCGGGTGCCCGACATCCCCGGGACCTTCGTGCAGGTCTGGTTCGACCACGGTGAGGGGTATCAGCTGGAGCGCCGCTCCGGTGGTGCCGCCACGCATTTCCGCACGATGGTCGGCGCGCCGGAGCGGGTCGCCGAGCTGATGACCCGCTGGGCGCGCCAGGAGCCGGAGTGGGACGCGGGCGTGGAATGGGAGCGCGCCGACGTGCCGGAGGAGGAGCCGGTGCCGGAGCTGCCCGCGGAGATCCGGGAGACGCTGGAGGAGCGGATACGGGTGCTGCTCCGCTGCGGGTACGGGACGGTCCAGGAGCTCTCCCGGGCGGCCGAGGACCACCTGGTGGAGGACGGCGTGTCCCCGGTGGGCCCCGCGCAGGCGCGGCAGTTGGTGGAGCGGCTGTGGCTGGAGCGGGTCGAGGAGCAGCGGCAGTGGCTGGACGTGACCGACCCGGACCGGCTGAGCCGGGCGTTCGCCCGGCTGGACCGGGACGGGATCACGGCGAGGGAGCATTTCACCTGCTGCCGGTCGTGCGGGACGTCCGAGATCCGGGGCGCCGGGCGGGAGGATGCGCGCGGCTTCGTCTTCTTCCACACCCAGGGCACCGAGGGCGCCGTGTCGGGGCACGGCCTCTCGCTGTACTACGGCGGGTTCGGCGGGGAGCCGGACGACGCCGCCCTCGTGGGCCGGGAGGTCGTCGAGGCGCTCGGTGATGCGGGGCTGACGGTGGAGTGGGGCGGTTCGCCGGACAAGGCGATCGAGCTGACCGGCCTGGACTGGCGCAGGCGGCTGGTGGGTTGAGAGGGGCGGCCCGGTGGGGCCGGTGCGGGTGGCGGCCCGTCCGTTGCGGCCGTCCGGGGTGAGGAAGGTTACGCAAAGGGTCCGTATCGACGGGTGAGAGAGGTCTGCTCCGGCGTCCGGTTCTCTGGTTCAATGGGGACATGGCCAGCTTCCAGCACACCTCGACAGGTCGCAGCGACCTCGAACCGTTCTGGCCGTCCCGTCAGCACCATGACTTCGACCGGGTGTGTTGTCGCGCGTCGAACGCGCAGGCCCTCTAAAGCCGCTCAACCCGGCCTTCGGCCCGCGCGCAAGCAAGTCCGTCCACCGACGACTCCTTCGCGCGAAAGAGCTGACCCATGGCGAACACCCGTACCTTCTCCGCCGCGACCGCTGCCACCGCAGCGCCCACGGCGACCGCTGCGGCCACCACCTCCGCCCGCTCCCTCCCGCCCAACCGCCACCGGCTGCGTGCCGTCGACCCCGACGAGGTCGTCCAGCTCGCCGATGTGGCCGAGTTCCTGCCGCCGGGTGCCACTTGGCTGCCCGCCCCCCAGCACACCGTTCCGGCGTTGCCGGGCCGGCCCCCGATGGTCGGCTACCTGGTGCTCGTACCGGCCGACCAGCAGCCCGCCGTCACCGCGGCCACCGCCGCGGCCGCCCGGTTGGTGGTGCCGACACCGGTGGCGGGCGCGGCCGCGGGGCCGGTGCTCATCGACCCCGTGCAGCGCACCGCCGCGGTGGACGGGAACACCCTCGACCTCACCTACCTGGAGTTCGAGCTGCTCGCCCATCTGGTCGCGCACCCGCACCGGGTGCACACCCGGGACCAGTTGGTGACCACCGTCTGGGGCTACGGGCACGTGGGCGACGGTCGCACCGTCGACGTCCACATCGCCCGGCTGCGCCGCAAGCTGGGCGCCGAGCACCGCCGTTCGATCCAGACGGTGCGGCGCGTCGGCTACAAGTACACGCCCTGACAGGTCGCAAGCGGTGTGAAGCGGCCCCGGTCCGGTGCGTTCCGGACCGGGGCCGTTCCCTGTGCCGGGCGGGCCTGCCCGGTCAGCCGAGTCGCCCGGATCCCACCGGCTCCCGCTCCGGCCCGTCGTGCTCCAGGCTCGGCAGCCGGGTCAGGGCGCGCGGGGTGCGCCAGTTCCGTTCGCCCAGCAGCGCCATCACCGAGGGCAGCAGCACCATCCGTACGACCGTGGCGTCCAGCAGCACCGCGACGGCGAGGCCGACACCCATCTGCTGCATGTCCTGCATGGACAGCGTCCCGAAGACCGCGAAGACCGCGACCATGATCACGGCGGCGCCGGTCACCGCGCCCGCCGTCCGCCGGACGCCCTCGTCGATCGCGGCCCGGGTGGTCAGCCCCCGGTCGCGGGCCTCACGGATCCGGGAGACCACGAACACGTGGTAGTCCATGGAGAGTCCGAACAGGACGACCAGGACGAAGAGCGGCATCCAGGACTCGATCGCGCCGACCCCCTCCGAGCCGATCAGCGAAGCCCCCCAGCCGTGCTGGAAGACGGCGACCATCACCCCGTAGGCGGCGGCCACGGAGAGCAGGTTGAGCACGATCGACGTCACGGCGATGACGTAGGAGCGGAAGCAGAACAGCATCAGCAGGAAGGTCACGGCCGTGATGAAGGCGAAGACGGGGACGATGCCCCGCTTGAGCTGTTCGTTGAAGTCGGCGGAGCCGGCGGTCTCCCCGGTCACGTACACCTGGGCGCCGGTGGCGTCGAACGCGGCGGGCAGCCGTTCCTCGCGGAGTTCCGAGAGCGAGGCCCGCCCGTGCGGGAGGGGTACCTCGATCTCGGCGACGTTCTGCGCCCTGTGGACGGTCACCTCGTCGAAGCCGTCGAGCGCCTTGCGCAGCGCGGGGGCCTCGATGTCGTCGGCCTTCACCACCACACGGGCCGGATCGGGGCCGCCCGGGAAGCTCTCGCTGATCTGCCGGTAGGCGACCGAGAGCTGCGATTGGGAGCCGAACTGCTTCTCCAGGCCGAGTTGTTCGGTCTTCATGCCGATGGCGGGCGCGGCCAGCGCGAGCAGTACCACGACCGAGGCGACCGCGAAGGTCTTCGGCCGGGACAGCACCGGCCTCAGCACCCGGCCGGCGATCCCGCCGCCGGTGCGGGCGCGCCGGCCCCCTCGCCGGCCGAGGAAGGGCAGCCGCCCCGCTTCGACCCGGTCGCCCAGCCAGGACAGCAGCGCGGGCAGCACCGTCACCGAGCCCAGCACGGCGACGAGGACCACGATGATGGTGGCGAGCGCGAAGCCCTTGAAGAGCATCAGGCCGGACAGGAACATCCCGGCCATCGCGACCGTCACGGTGAGCCCGGAGACCAGCACCGCCCGGCCGCTGGTCGCCGCCGCGATCCGCAGCGCCGTCTGCGCGTCGTGTCCCGCCGCCCGCTCGTCGCGTTCGCGCCGCAGATAGAACAGGCAGTAGTCGACGCCGACGGCGAAGCCCATCAGGAACATCACCGAGTACGTGGTCTGGAACAGGTGCAGCTGGTGGCTGGCGAGCGACAGCAGCCCGAAGGCGGCCATGCACGCGGTGAGCGCCAGCCCGACCGGGAGGAGCGCCGCGACGACGGCGCCGAAGGCGACCAGCAGAATGCCGAGGGCCAGGGGTACGGCGGTGAATTCGGCTTTTTTGAAGTCCTCGGAGAGCAGGTCGCCGAGCCATTTCCCGGCGCTGGCCTCGCCGAACTGGTGGATGGTGACGTCCGGGTGGCCGGCCCGGACTCCGTCCACCGCGTCGAGCACGGGCTGCACCCGGTCCGGAGCCGTCGCCGCGTCCCCCTTCACTTCGAAGGTGATCAGCGCGTCCCTGCCGTCCCGGGAGGGCACCGGCGCCGCCAGGTCCGCCACCTCGCCGGTCCTCCCGAGGGCCGCGGAGAGCTCGTCGGCGGCGCCCCGCCAGTCCCCCGCCTTCGGGGCGGACACCATGACCAGTTCGCCGGCGGGCTGCCCGAGTCCGGCGTCGTCGAGGATCTGCTCGGCCCGGGCCGAATCGCCCGCGCCGTTCTCCGCTTCGGACATCTCGACCAGTCCGGACGCCCCGCCGATGCCCGTGGCGAGCACGACGAAGAGCAGCCAGCCGAGAATGGCGGTCTTGCGGTGGTGCGCGCTCCACATACCGATGCGTGCCGCGAGGTTGCGCCTCATGGCGTGTTCGCCCCCAGGAGTCAGATGTAGCCGGAAGTACGCGGCGCCGGACATGGCACCGCCGGTGGACGCCGATGAATCTAGGAACGCGGAGCCGCCCGCCCCAGCCGCCGGACCCCCCTCCCCCGGAGCCGTAGGGCGAGGTCGGCGGGGTGTTGCTGGGTACACCCCGCCCGGGTGGCGAAACGGCTGACGCCCGGGGCCGCCACCGGGTGAGACTGTCTGCGGAGCGGGTCCGGCAGCAGGACCCCACGAAGGGGGACGGGCCGGGATGAACGCGATGCAGGGACGGACAAGGGCCGCGATACGGGCCGCCGGGCGCGGACTCGTGCTGTCGGTCGCGAGCCTGGCCACTTCGATCACGCTCTTCGTATGGGCCGTGCTCTCGGTCGCCTTCATCCCGCTGGGCATCGGCCTGTTCACCACCCCGTACGTGCTGGAGCTGGTCCGCAAGCACGCCAACCGGCGCCGGCTGCTCGCGGTCACCTGGTTCGACATCCGGATACCGGTCCCGTACCGCCCCTTCCCGAAGGATCTGCGCACCGGCTTCACCGGGCGGGTGGAGCGGACCACGCTGATGCTGAAGGACCCGGCCACCTGGCGCGACATCCGGTGGCTGCTGGTCGACATGACGGCCGGCTATGTGGTGGCGACGCTGGCGGCCGCGCTGCTCATCTACCCGGTGGAGGGTGTCGTGCTGGCGGCCGGGCTGTGGCGGGTCTTCACCGACGACGGCTACTGGTACGGCTTCGTCCGGGTCTCCAGCCAGGAGACGGGCCTGGCCGCCGCCGCGCTCGGTGCGGCGTTGTTCGCGACCGGGGTGCTGGTCAGCGAGCGGCTGCTGCGGCTGCACTTCGTGATCGCCCGCGCGATGCTGGCCCCCACCCAGGACGAGGAACTGGTCCGGCGCATCGACCGGCTGACCGAGACCCGGCACGAGGCCGTGGACACCGCCGCCTCGGAGCTGCGGCGCATCGAGCGCGATCTGCACGACGGCGCACAGGCCCGGCTGGTCGCGATGGGCATGAGCCTGGGGACGGTCGAGGCGCTGATCGAGAAGGACCCGGCGCAGGCGAAGAAGCTCCTGGCCATGGCCCGGGAGTCGTCGGCCGAGGCGCTCACCGAACTGCGCGACCTGGTCCGGGGCATCCATCCGCCGGTCCTCGCCGAGCGCGGGCTCGGGGACGCGGTGCGGGCGCTGGCGCTGCGGCTGCCGTTCGAGTCGGAGGTCGAGGCGGAGCTGGGCGGCCGGATGGACGCCGCGGTCGAGTCGGCCGCGTACTTCGCGGTGAGCGAGACGCTGACCAACGCGGCCAAGCACTCGGGGGCGGACCGCGTCTGGGTGGACATCCGCCACGAGGACGCCATGCTGCGGGTGTCCGTCACCGACAACGGCCGGGGCGGTGCGACGGTCGGCGGCGGCTCCGGACTGAGCGGAATCGAACGCCGACTCGGTACATTCGACGGCATCATGGCCGTCAGCAGCCCCGCGGGCGGTCCCACCATGGTGACCATGGAGATCCCTTGCGAGTTGTCCTAGCCGAAGATCTCTTCCTGCTGCGCGACGGTCTGGTCCGCCTGCTGGAGGCGTACGACTTCGAGATCGCGGCAGCCGTCGAGAGCGGGCCCGAACTGACCCGCGCCTTCGCCGAGTCGGAGCCGGACGTCGCGATCGTCGACGTCCGGCTGCCGCCGTCCCACACGGACGAGGGCCTGCAGTGCGCGCTGGCGGCCCGGCGGGCGAAGCCGGGGCTGCCGGTGCTCGTGCTCTCCCAGCACGTGGAGCAGTTGTACGCGCGCGAGTTGCTGGCGGACGGCAACGGCGGCATCGGCTATCTGCTCAAGGACCGGGTCTTCGACGCCGAGCAGTTCGTCGACGCGGTGCGCAGGGTGGCGGCGGGCGGTACCGCGATGGACCCGCAGGTGATCTCGCAGCTGCTGTCGCGGCGCTCGCAGGACAGGCCGATGGGCATGCTCACCCCGCGCGAGCTGGAGGTCATGGAGCTGATGGCGCAGGGCCGTTCGAACGTGGCGATCGCCTCGCAGCTGGTGATCACGGAGCGGGCGGTGGCCAAGCACACCTCGAACATCTTCGGGAAGCTCTCGTTGCCGCCGTCCGACGACGACAACCGCCGGGTCCTCGCGGTGCTCGCCTATCTCGACCGGGGCTGAGTGACATACGGCCGCGCGACTCCGGCGAGGGGGCCGCGCGGCCGGGGAGTCACGGCGCGGTGCTCAGGTGCAGGGTCGTCGCCCCCAGGTGCGGGGCGGCCCGCGACTCCAGCACCTTCACCCGTACCGAGGTGGCGGTGACGGGAGAGGCCAGGGGCAGGATGCGGCGGTGGCCGATGGTGGTGCCCTCGGCGATCCGCTGCCAGCTCCCGGCGACGCGGGCCTCGACGGCGAACCTCTCCACGCGCTGCCCGTGCCGGATGTCCTCGCGGACGGCGATCCGGTCGAAGGTGTACGGGGCGGGGCCCTGCTTGCGTACGTCGGTGCCGTAGACCCGGCGTACGTCGGCGCCGAAGGCGGTCAGTGACGCGATGTCGGCGTCGTCGATCCGGCCGTCCTTGCCCGGCGGGACGTTGAGCAGCAGTGAGGCATTGCGGCCGACGCTCTTCTCGTACAGGTTCATCAGCTGGGCGGGCGTCTTGGGCTGCTCGTCCTGGTGGTGGAACCAGCCGGGCCTGATCGAGACGTCCGCCTCGGCCGGATACCACTGGAGGTAGTTGACGGACGGGTCGAGCAGCTTGGCGCGGGAGCCGATGTCGGGATCGGTCGAGTCGTTGGGGAGGCTGCCGAGCCCGGTCCACGGGTCGGTGGTGTGCGGGGTGACGCTCCACTCGGTCTCGCGGGCGGTGCCGTTCTCGTTGCCGACCCAGCGCACGCCCTGCGGGCCCTGGAAGACGACGGTGTTCGGCGAGAGGGCCTTCACCATGTCGAACCACTGCTTGACGTCGTACTTCTGGGTGATGCCGGAGCCGGACCAGGGGTTGGCGCCGTCCAGCCAGAGTTCCTCGATCGGGCCGTACTGGGTGAACAGTTCGTAGAGCTGGTTGAGGTAGTACGTGTCGTAGTCGTCGGCCTTCACCCGGAAGGTGGGCAGCTTGCCGCTCCGGACGGCGGCGGCCCGGTCGTCACCGGGGACGAGGGTGGGGATCGTGCGCTCGGTGACCGGGCTGCCGTTGCCGAAACGGCCTTCGCCTGCCGGGGCGCGGTCGC
Source organism: Streptomyces sp. CLV115 (assembly GCF_038448545.1). Lineage (NCBI taxonomy): Bacteria > Bacillati > Actinomycetota > Actinomycetes > Kitasatosporales > Streptomycetaceae > Streptomyces > Streptomyces sp. CLV115. Next base: position 9,271 of record NZ_JBCEWQ010000112.1, on the reverse strand, counting down.
CGTCCTCCAGGGCCATGCGCTCGGGCAGGCTGAGCGGTTCGCCCTCGGCCTGCTTCGCGCGGATCTCGTCGACCCAGCGGGCGTGCCAGGCGTGCGGGAGTTCGGCGCCGTCGGAGGGCGAGAGGTAGAGCCCGACCTTGAGGCCCGCCTTGCGGGCGGCCTTCACATAGGCGGCCACGACATCGGGGCTGCCGGGGCTGAGCGCGACCGAGTGGTCGGTGTAGCGGCTGGGGTAGAGCACGAAGCCGTCGTGGTGCTTGGCGGTGAGCATGACCTGTTCGGCACCGGCGGCCTTGTAGGCGCGCATCCACTGGTCGGCGTCGATGGCCTTGGGTGCGAAGAGCTTCTCGTCCTCGGTGCCCGAGCCCCACTCGCGGTCGGTGAAGGTGTTCATCCCGAAGTGCGTGAAGGCGGTGACCTCCCGCTGCTGCCAGGCCAGTTGGCCGGGCGTGGGCACGATGTTCGCGGCCTTCTCGATGATCCGGTCGGGGCTGTCGCAGGACTCCACCGTCATCTGCGAGGCGGGTTTCACCGGCGCGCTGCACGGGGTGCCCGGTGGCGCCTCCCGCTGGTGCGCGGGCTGCTGCGCCATCGCCTGTACGGGGACGAGCGCGGCGGCCGCCGCCAGTGCGAGCGCACTGAGCACACGGGTGCGTCGTGCCATGGTTCCCTCCCGTTCCCGACCAGCATTGGTCGGATCTCTTGGGTGCCAACGTGGGCATGCTGCCGCACACATGGACCCACGGGAAGGGTGCGTACGAGATACGTCCTATCTCTCGTACGCAAAGTCCAAGCGTGCCGCCGCAGCCGCCCGAGCCCGCCTCAGTCGTTGAACCAGCCCGGCACATCGAGCCGGAACGCCCCCTCGGGCACCATCGCGCGCAGGTCCGCCTCCATCGCGCGCACCCGGTCCGCGCCGAGCACCTCGACCCAGCGGGCGCGCAGCCGGTCGAACCCCTCGGCGGACCTGACCAGGACATCCACGCCCCGCGCCGTCAGCCGGACCAGCTTGCGACGGCCGTCGCGGGGGTCGTCGACGCGCTCCACGTATCCGAGCCCTTCGAGCTTCTCCACGGTCTTGCCGGCGGCCTGCTTGGAGACCCCGAGCCGACGGCCCATCTCGCTGGCGGTCGCCCCGTCGCGGCCGACGGCCTGGAGCGCGAAGCCGTACGCGGGGCGGACGTCGGCATGCCCCTGCCCGGCCAGCTCGCGGTGCAACTCGTCGATGATCGAACGGAATCCGGCGAACAGCAGCAGGGGCAGCTCGAAGCCCGCAGCGTCCCGCCCGGACGCCTCCGCCCGCCACTCAGCCATTGCGAAACTCGACAACCTGATTTACCTTTTCGTCAATCACGTTGTCGATTTTAGCCTGAGCGCCCACCAGGAGAGATCAGCCATGCCCGTATCCGCGTTCCCCGACCACACCCTCGAATCCGCCCCGGCCGCCGCCCGCCGCGCCATGGCGGCGGTGACGGCGAAGCAGGGCCATCTGCCCTCCGCCGTCGCCCGGCTCGCCACCTCGCCGGAGCTGCTCGACAGCTTCCTGAAGGCGAGCGCCGTCTTCGAGTCCACCACCCTCGACCCGCTCTCCCGCGAGGTCCTGATCATGACGATGGCGACCGGCAACGACTGCCACATCTGCGTGGCGATGCACACCGCGAAGCTCACCGCGCTCGGCGCGGACCCCGGGCTGATCGCGGCCCTGCGCGAGCGGCGGGCGCTGCCGGACGAACGGCTGGAAGCCGTGAGGGAGTTCACGCTCGCCGTGATCGCTACGGCCGGGGCCGTGGACGACGCGACACTCCAAGCGTTCCTGACGCACGGATACACCGCCCGCAACGCGCTGGAGGTCGTCCTCGGCATCGGCACGTACACGATGTCGACGCTGGCCAACCGGATGACCGGGGCACCGGTCGACCCCCGGCTCGCCGCCTTCGCCTGACGGCGGGGCGACCGGCCGCCCCACCGTCAGGGCCGAACGGCTGGATCGGCACAAACCGCCGTACGCCCCGTTGCCCGCCCCCTCACCCGTCATTAACGTGCGCACCGCACGCACCCGTTGTCGCATGCACCACCATGAACAACACCGAGGAGTGCGCATCATGACGGAAACCTCCCAGCCCTTCAGCTCCTCCCGGCCCTTCAGCTCCTCCCGGCCGACCAGACGCACGCTGCTGGGCGCTGCCGGAGCCATCGGCGCCGCCGCCGCGTTCGGCGCCGCCGCCCCCGCGCACGCCACCGCTTCTCCGGCCGCTCCCGCCGCCCCGGCCCGGGACCTCGCGCCCGCGCACGAGGCGCTCGCCCGTCTGCTGCCGGACCACGCCGGGCAGTTCCGGCTCCGCGCCCTTCCCCGGAGCGAAGGCACCCCCGACCGCTTCCGGGTCACCGGCACCACCGGGTGGATCGAGATCGCCGCCACCACCGCGGCCGCCGCGCTGACGGGGGCACACTGGTACCTCAAGTACACCTGCGACGCCGTGATCTCGTGGTCCGGCAGCCGTACCTCACTGCCCCACCGGCTGCCGGCTCCCCGCACCCCCGTCGAGCGCTCCGCGACCGTCCCCCACCGGTTCGCCCTCAACGACACCCATGACGGCTACACCGCCCCGTACGCCGACTGGCCGCGCTGGGAGCGGATGCTCGACGTCCTGGCCCTGCACGGCTGCAACGAGGTCCTGGTCACCGCCGGTCAGGAGGCCGTCTACCACCGGCTGCTGCAGGACTTCGGCTACAGCGACACCGAGGCCCGCACCTGGCTGCCCGCACCGTCCCACCAGCCGTGGTGGCTGCTCCAGAACATGAGCGGATACGGCGGCCCGCTCGGCCCCGAACTGATCGCCCGGCGTGCCGAGCTGGGCCGGCGCATCGCCGACCGGATGCGGGAACTGGGCATGTCACCGGTGCTCCCCGGCTACTTCGGCACCGTCCCGGACGGCTTCGTGGACCGCAATCCCGGGGCCCGCACCGTCCCGCAAGGCACCTGGAACGGACTGCGCCGGCCCGACTGGCTCGACCCCCGCACCCCCGTCTTCGCCGAGGTGGCCGCCGCCTTCTACCGGCACCAGGAGCAACTGTTCGGCCCCGCAAGCCACTTCAAGATGGATCTGCTGCACGAGGGCGGCACCGCCGGTGACGTCCCGGTGCCGGACGCCGCCCGCGCCGTCGAGTCGGCCCTGCGGACCGCGCACCCCGGCGCGACCTGGGTGATCCTCGGCTGGCAGGCCAATCCCCGGCCCGCGATGCTGGAGGCGGTCGACACCGGCCGGCTGCTGATCGTCGACGGCCTCTCCGATCTCGACACCGTCACCGACCGGGAGAAGGACTGGGGCGGAGCCCCGTACGCCTTCGGCACCATCCCGAACTTCGGCGGCCGTACGACGATCGGCGCCAACACCGACCGCTGGACGGAGAAGTTCACGGCCTGGCGCGACAAGCCGGGCAGCGCCCTGACCGGCACGGCGTACATGCCGGAGGCGACCGAGCGCGATCCGGCGGCGTTCGAGCTGTTCAGCGAGCTGGCCTGGCGCAGCGAGAAGGTGGACCGGGAGGCGTGGTTCCGGGACTACCCGAGGTTCCGCTACGGCGGCCGCGACCGCTCTGCGGAGGCGGCGTTCGCCGCGCTGGCCGCCACGGCGTACCGGCTGACGAGCACCGACGGCCGCCCCGTCGACTCGCTCTTCTCCCGCAGGCCGAGCATCACCGCCTCCGTCAGCACCGCCTTCGACCCGGCCGGTTTCGACCGGGCGTTCGCGGCGCTCCTCGGCGTACGCCCGTCGCTGCGCGACTCGGACACCTACCGCTACGACCTCACCGATCTGGCCCGGCAGGCGCTCGCCGACCGTTCCCGGACCCTGCTGCCGCAACTGCGGGCCGCCCAGACCGACAAGGACGTGGCCCGGTTCCGGGTACTCGCCGCGCTCTGGCTGAAGCTGATGCGGCTGACGGACACGGTGTCGGGCTGCCACCGGTCCTTCCTGCTGGGGCCGTGGCTGGAGGATGCCAAACGGCTGGCGACGAGCCCGGCGGAGGCGGTGCGGCTGGAGTGGACTGCCCGCACCCTGATCACCACCTGGGCGGACCGGACGGCCGCCGACAACCTCAGCAACTACGCCAACCGTGACTGGCACGGGCTGATGGGCGAGGTCCATCTCCCGCAGTGGCAGGCGTACTTGGACGAGCTGACCGACGCGCTCACGGAGGGCCGGGCGGCGAAGGCGTTCGACTGGTACCCGGGCGAGGAGGAGTGGACCCGGCGGACCGACGTCCATCCGGTACGGCCGACGGGCGATGCCCACCGCACGGCGCGGCGGGTCTTCGAGACCCTGTCCATCGCCCCGTACCAGGGCACCGTCACGGTCTCCGCCGAACCGGTGACGTTCACCCCGGGCAGCACCGGCACGGTGACGGCCGTCTTCCGCAATCTGAACGGCCTGCGGTCCACCGGCCGGGTCGACTTCGCGCTCACCGGCCTGGACGCCACCGCGACGGGCGGCACCTTCCTCGACGAGGTCGCGGCGGGCGGCTCCGGTTCGGTGGACTGGCGGGTCACCGCCCCGTCCGGGCCGCTGACCGCGCCGCTGGTGCCGATGCCGTACGAGCTGGGCACCGCGTACGGGCCGCGCGGCGAGGACCGGGTGACCGATCTGCGGCGCGGCGCGGTGTACCTGGCGGCGCCGCTGGAGCCGGACTGGCGCACGTACACGTCGAACGCGGCGGTCTTCGGCGAGCTGGACGGGCGGTTGGCGATCAACGGGGCGGGCCAGGACCTGTGGAAGGGCACCAGCCAGTTCGGCACCGCGTACCGGGAGGGGGCGTGGTCCGACGGGGCGGAGGTGACCGTGCGGGTCGACGCGCAGGAGAACACCGGGGGCTGGGCGCGGTCGGGGCTGGTGGTGCGCAACAGCCTCGCGGCGCCGGGCTCCGCGGGCTTCTTGAACCTGGCGGTGACGCCGTCCAACGGTGTGGTCCTCTCGTACGACACGAACGGCGACGGCACCCTGGACACGTACCGGCGGATCACCGGGATCAAGGCCCCGGTACTGCTCCGGCTGGCCCGGACCGGAGACGGGTGCACGGGCTTCTGTTCCACCGACGGCGGGGCGAGCTGGCGGACGGTGGGCACGGTCGCCGTACCGGGGACGACGGCGCTCCAGGACGTGGGGATCTTCATGACCGCGACGAACGGCGGGAGCGGGCTGCGCGGCACGGTCGGGTTCAGCGAGTGGCAACTGCGCTGAGGCGACGGCTCGTTGCGGCGTGCGCGAGCGGGCCGGGGTGACCGTCGCGCGATTCGCCCGACGACCGCGCCGAGGACACCCGGCTGCCGCGCCGTCCGGGCGCACCCGAGCGGCGCGGCGCGTCGGCCGCGAGTACGCCCCCGTGGAGCCTGTTACCGTACGCGTCCGGCCGGGCACACCGGGTCATTTCGCCGTCCATGGGGCAATTCCTGGCCATGGCCGGGGCGCAGGCAGACGCCTTCGGAGAGCACCCGCCGACTGCCGTCAGCCGAGCCCGGTCACGCCGACGTCACGCCGCGGTGATGCCCAGCACCTGACGATGGCTGGTGCAGGCAAGCTCAAACCCGCTTCCACACGCAAGGAATCCACCATGATGAGAAGCATTCGCCAAGGAATTCCCCGCCTGATCGGCGTGTCGAGCTTGGTCGCGGCGATCGCCGGCGGAGTCGGCGCTGTCGGCGCGACAGGTGCTGTAGCGGCGCCGCAGGCCGTCCCGTCCGCAATCGTCTGCACACAGTCCCAACCTCCGACCTGCTTCGACACCGCCACCGGCAACGTGCTCCAGCAGGGTGCGCAGACCGGCGGTAACGGCAACGTGCTCCAGCAGGGTGCTCAGACCGGACGCGGCAGCGGCAACGTCCTGCAACAGGGTGCCCAGACCGGACGCGGCACCGGCAACGTCCTCCAGCAGGGTGCACAGACCGGACGCGGCACCGGCAACGTCCTCCAGCAGGGCGCACAGACCGGACGCGGCACCGGCAACGTCCTCCAGCAGGGTGCACAGACCGGACGCGGCACCGGCAACGTCCTCCAGCAGGGCGCACAGACCGGACGCGGCACCGGCAACGTCCTCCAGCAGGGTGCACAGACCGGACGCGGCACCGGCAACGTCCTGCAACAGGGTGCACAGACCGGCGGTAACGGCAACGTGCTCCAGCAGGGTGCCCAGACCGGACGCGGCAGCGGCAACGTGCTCCAGCAGGGCGCGCAGACCGGACCCGGCAACGGCAACGTCCTCCAGCAGGGCGCGCAGACCGGACCCGGCAACGGCAACGTCCTACAACAGGGCGCACAGACCGGACCCGGCAGCGGCAACGTCCTACAACAGGGCGCACAGACCGGCGGTAACGGCAACGTCCTCCAGCAGGGCGCCCAGACCGGACCCGGCAACGGCAACGTCCTCCAGCAGGGCGCACAGACCGGACCCGGCAACGGCAACGTCCTGCAACAGGGCGCACAGACCGGACCCGGCAACGGCAACGTCCTCCAGCAGGGCGCACAGACCGGACCCGGCAACGGCAACGTCCTCCAGCAGGGCGCACAGACCGGACCCGGCAACGGCAACGTCCTGCAACAAGGCGCACAGACCGGACCCGGCAACGGCAACGTCCTGCAACAAGGCGCACAGACCGGACCCGGCAACGGCAACGTCCTCCAGCAAGGCGCACAGACCGGACCCGGCAACGGCAACGTCCTCCAGCAAGGCGCACAGACCGGACCCGGCAACGGCAACGTCCTGCAACAGGGCGCACAGACCGGACCTGGCAACGGCAACGTGCTCCAGCAGGGTGCACAGACCGGACCTGGCAACGGCAACGTCCTCCAGCAAGGCGCCCAGACGTGACCTCGTGCTGACCACGCCAAACCGACCAAACTCGGTAACGCGAACCCGCCACTGGGCAGTGGCGGGTTCGCCAACACGCTAGGACCAGGACATGCAGCTACGAGGATCCGCCACCGGGGCGCGAGCGCTGCAGTTCGGACACCAGCCGGCGCAGCCGCGGTGTGGGGCGGAGTCCCAGCTCATCGCTGAGCTGCTGCTCGTAACGTTCGAAGTCGTACAACGCCTCGGACCGGTTGTCCTCCGCCAGGTGGGCGCGGATCAGCGAAGCCTGACTGCTCTCCCGCAGCGGGTCCGCCTGGACAGCCGCATGAGCGGCCGTCACGGCCCAGGCGAACTCCTTCGTGTCGATGAAGGCTTCCGTCAGTGCCTCAAGGGCGTGAAGCCGAAGCTGTCGCCACTGCTCCGCCTCCGGAAGCATCCACTCGTCGTACCAGCCGGGCAGCAGATCCGCGGACAGCTGGTCGACAGCCGCCGCGTTGAGGTCGGGCTCCTCGGCCGGGACACGGGAATCGATGATGCGCTGGGCCAACGACCGAGCCCGGAAAAGGTCGACTTCGACCTCCCGCGCGAGACGCAACTCGGCGGGGCAGATGTTCAGCGCCTGCTTCCCGAGGTCCTGGAGACGCGACAGCGCCGACCGCAGATTGGTGTTCGCACCTTGCTCGGTCGCTTCGGGCCAAAGACTCCCGGCGACCAGAGTTCGCGGAACAGCGGCCCGATATTGTAGCGCGATGAACGCCAGCAGTCGCTTCGAGCCGACTGGTACGGTCACCGGTTCGCCGCCGACGAGGATGTCGAAACCGCCGAGAAGAGAGATGCTCACGAACAGCCTCGACCTGGTGGGCGGCAGCGAGAATGCGAGATCATATGAGCTCATGGCTTGTGATCGCGTAGGGGTCGGTCTACCCGGCGCCCGTCGACTGGCCGCGCCGTCATTGCTGGGGGCCAGCGATCTGTACACCTCCCGCATAGCCATGCTGCTCCACCTGCCGAGAGATGTCGAATTGTCTTGAATCGGGGCCGTGGAGGTGCCCTCCGGCCGGGCTTGCGCCGGTATGGCACACGGTTTCGGCAAGCGGACGGTGGGCAGGGTCGCCGTGCCGCGCACGGACGGGCCGGGGTGACCATCGCACGATTCGCTCGTTCTGCTGAACGTGAGTCCACTGCCAGAAGTACCTCCCGCAACCGCCCCGGCCGACGGGGAGCAGGTCGGGGCCGCGCTCGTCGAGCACTATCCGCGGCTGGTCCGGCTCGGCTATCTCGTACTGCCGCCGTCGCTCGGCAGCCACCGCAGGGTGCTGAAGGCACACGCGCTGGCCCAGCGGTGCCTGCTGTCCGGGTGCCGGGCGGGGGCCGGGGGCGGCGTCCCGGTGCCGCGCGGGCCCGGCGGTGCGGCGGCGGTGGACCCGTCGTACGCGCACGCCCGGCGCCGGGTGCTGCGGGCGGCCCTGGCGGCGGACCGTCCGCGCCCCGGGTCCGGGCGCGCCCGGCTGCCGTCGCCGCTCCCGCTCGTGTGGGGGCTGCGGCTGTTCCCGCACTCCGGCGGCTCGGCCGGACTCGCCCTGGAGAACGCCCTGTCGGCGCTCACCGGCCCCGGCCGCGCCGCCCACGCCCTGCGCGGCCTGGAGGGGCTGGCCGACGCGGAGGTCCGGCGGGTGCTCTCGGACGCCGGGGTCGCGGACCCGTACGCGGCACTCGCGGAGGCGGCGGGCGTTCCGGCGTCGCACGCGCTCCTCGGCTCCCCGGAGTTCGACCCCTGCTCGCTCCAGGCCAGGCCGCCGGATCTGCTGCGCCGCCGCCGGTACGCGAAGGCGGTACTGGCGGCCGTCGCTGCACTGCTGGTGTGCGGGGCGCTGCTGGGCGAGGGCTGGGGGCGCGGCGCTCCGTCCGGGGCGCAGCACACCCGGGCCGCCGTCGCCGGACAGGCCCTGGAGCCGGGCCGGGTGAGCCGGGTGTCCGCGACGTTCTGGCAGCGTTCGACGCGTACCGACTTCACCTCCTGGCCCACCCGTGGCGACCGTGCCGGGGACACCGGGCTGCTGCGCCGGGCGCTCAGCGTCTGGGCGCATCCGGACGACACGGTGCGTTCCTCGGCGACCCCGGACACCCCCGTCGGGCCTCCGATGGGGGCGCCGCAACTGCTGTACGCGGGCGAGGTGGACGGGGTGGCGGTGGTGCTGTTCCACGACGGGCTGCGCGTCGTGCGGTACGCGGAGCCGCTGGGGGCCGGCCGGGACGAGGGTGTCGCCCTGGACTTCGCCCGGGTCGACGGCGCGGACCGGGCGTCGGCCGTCGCGCTGATCGTGGCCCGTGCGGGCGACCGGGTCCGCTACCTCACCGCGCCCTGGGTGACGGCGGTTTCGGTGCGGGACCTGCTGGCGCCGGGGGCCGCGCCGCGCCCGCTGCGGCG
>NZ_JBCEWQ010000111.1:0-29283 GCF_038448545.1 Streptomyces sp. CLV115 | reverse complement strand
GCGGCGTCAGATGCGGTGCATCGCAAGGCGGAGGGACGTCCACATACTGGATGTATGTGGACGTTCCGACAACGCGGCGAGGTGCCGTAGCTGTCGTCGCACGCCCGCCAGGAATTGCGGGACAGCCTTTAGGAGCAGCCGCCCCACCGACAAGTGGGCCATGAACTACGCAGTCGCCAAACAGTACTTCGAGCACAAGGGGCACCCTCGGGTGCCAAGAAAGCACGTCGAACGGATCGCCGTCGACGAGAACCAAGAGGAGCGGGAGCTCCGGATCGAGGCGTGGATCGGGAACCAGTGGAGCAGGACCGCGACGCTGTCCCGGAGCGGGTCGAGCAGCTGTCCACGACCGGAATGCGACGGGCGCACCCCTGGCACCCGGTATGCATATATCTATTTCGATCCCCCTGGCGGTGAAACTTCTGCTCCCGTGGAACCGTAGGGATGTCTCCCACGTTCCTACATGAAACGGAGTGGTGACCGAAAGGAAACCGATCTTGAACACCTTGATCACCGTCCTGCCACCAACGGCGTTGGTGGCAGCTGTCGCGCTCCTTATCTCTGCCCTGTTGGCGCGTAGCCAGCGCCGCGAACGGCGGTTTGAGCGCGCACACGAAATTCTTAGCACTCTGTCCACCAAGACCGCTGCTGACGACCGACACCTGCTAGGCACTTACCACTGGCGGAACAGGTCCATCACGAAAGGGGAGGTACGAGACGATGTGATGCGCGCCTACTTCTCAATGCTTTGGCTCTTCAGTGACATCCAGAAAGGACGCTCATCCCTGCTGGCCACAAACAAGAACAAGCGCGATGAAGCCATCGAGCACCTAGACGAAGGGATCATCACCGTCGTCCTGGAGTATGTGTGCACTTTCTACGCGATCAAGAAGAAGATGATCGAAGCAGACCCGAATGAAAGGGTGTTCGACGGGTCTTACGGAAACCACTTCTCGGAACTTTGCGCCGGGCTTGCCGAGGGGGCGAAAGATGACACAACCAAGCGAATGTTGCTGAAGGTGCATGTAAACAACACCGAGCAATGCCTGTGCAGTTGCCACTCTGTGGATCCACAGAAGAAGTCGCGGCTAGCTGTTGCGGCTTGAAGGCGCAACCTATTCAACCGAAAGTAACAATATCTAGAGACCGATAAGGATAAATGCCACTCCGTTTCCTCCTCTCCCTGCATCGGGAGAGGAGGTTTTGCGTTCCTGACCCGTATCACGGACCGAGAGCATCGGAGGGCCGCCCCGCGATGGCACAAACTCGCTTCTGTAAAGGTTCGATGGCACGCGGTCAAAGTTCGGTGACACAGCACAAGCAGGTCCGGAACGGGCCCTCGACTCATGTCCTGTCGCAGCGAAGCCAGTCGGGCCGGGGTGTGTTGACCTGAGGGGACTGGATTGAGCGAGACGGCTGCGGGTCGGTCCGGCGGTCGGCAGGCTGACGGGGCCGCAGTGGACACGGTGTTGGCTTCATGCCCCGGATGTCGCCCAGGCAGAATTGGTCGTGTGATTGTCTTTCACTGCATGAACTGTCAGCAGCCTCTGACTGGCGAGCTGGAGCCTGGGGAGCCACTGAGCGGCCCCGAGCGCCCGCCTGGCCACGAGATCGCTTCACCGCGGATGCCTCAGGGAACCTTCGAAATCAACTTCGATGGTTCCCTTCTGATCCTTCACCCGGGTGACGTTCCGGGGACGGCACACCATTCCGATGCTCGCCGCCTCAATGGTTGCTGCGGCCTCGTGGGCCAGGACGGTCCCAACCTCGTCTGCTCCGGCTGCGGCCTCGAAGTCGCGACGAAAGAAAGTGACTGCTGGACCGACAACCTGGTGGCCTTGGCCGCCACCGCGGTGAGTGAAGACCCCCAGCCGAAGTAGGACGTCGCGCTGCTCCCGACGCCGACCGTCAGCCTCGTTGGCTGCCGGAGTCCGGCTCTGCTTCGTCGAGCTGAAGCCAGTCCTGGGTGACCATCCAGGACTGGTGGTCCAGGAGGATCCTTGCAAGACCGCCCGACCGCTCTCGGATCGTGAAGTAGTCGCGGAGGAGCCGGTGGAGCGTGATCACCGCTGCGGCGTCGGCATGCTTGGTGAGCAGGTGAATCCAGCCACCTGGAGCGAGGTGGCGGACGAGGAAGGGCCAGGTCAGGCCGTGGCCTCGGCCGAGGCGGACCACGAGCCACTCCTGGAACCCTGTGAGCATGCTCCAGGAGCTTCCGGCGTCCAGGCCGAGAAGAAAGGTGGTCATCGAGGAGAAGGAGCCGTCGAGGCCGTGCCGGGCGGGCTCGCGACGTATCGCGGTCAGCAGGGCCTGGTTGCTGCTGGAGCACGCTCGCACGGAAGGCCTGCTGGGTGGCGGCAAGGTAGTTCCCCGCACTGCGTTCGTGGTTCCTGGTCGATGTGTCCGGGTTCCTCAGCGGGTGGCTGAACATGTAGCGGTGAACGGTGCTGTAGGACACGCCGGCGTCGTGTTCGTCCAGCAGCCTCTCTCAGACCAGCCCGACTGAAGTTGGCCAGCATGTTCGCGACAGGGCCATCAGGCTCCGCGCTCATCCCCGCGTGGACGTCGGTGGGCTTCGTTTCAAGGTAGGAGATCAGGGCTCTGTCGTGGGTTGCGTAGGCGCGGTTGAGGAGGTCCCTGATGTTGTGCCAGGCGCTGACGTGCCGGCGGTGCTGCATCGGCGGGGTCGGGAAGCCCGCCTTGGTCGAGGCGGCGAAGATGGGCCGGCCGGTGATCGCGGTCGTGCCGTGCATCGTCATGGTGTCGAAGCTGCCGATGCCGGGCGGGGTTGGGGCGTCCTCCGTGAGGAGATAGTTCACGACCGCGGGGTAGCGGCTGCGTTCTCCCGTCTCGCCGCGTGCGTGGAGGAAGCGATGGAGCATCTCCTGGGCCTGCGCCCGGGTGTCGGCGCCCGGGACCAGGCCCAGATCGGGTGTCCAAGCGTCCCTGAGTCCGGTCAGGACCGCGTCGTAGTCGTCGATCCAGCGGCCCAGCCACCTACCTTGACGTTCAATCAGGTCAACCACGTCCTGAGGGTCCACGACGTCCACCTGGTCAGGGACGGTGCGGGTACGTGCGCGCTGGACATCGACGGACTCGGCGTCCTGTCCGTGGTGGTGTGCTCAAGGCGTCCCATGCCCGTGCGCCCCCTGGACCCCATGCCCCCGGCCGGCGCCGCAGGCCGGCGCCGGAGTCGGTCGTGAGGGGGGCCATCGCCCGCCTCGCTTTCGCCTCCGCCTCCCGTTCGTGACGGTCGGAGGGTTCGGCGATCCGCCGGCCACCGCCGTTGTCGTGGCCCGCGACGGGGCCGACGCGCTGCTGTATGACATGGGTGGGCTCGTGGGCGAGCGCGCGTCGGTCGCCATCGTCCGCTCCGGTGACGACGTGTTTGCGGGAGGTGTACGCGCGGGCATCCATCTCGGCCGCGGACGCCGCCGCGGCGCTGTCATCACAGATATGGACACTGGAGAAGCCAGCGCCCGGGCGGGTCTCCATGTCGGTGCGGGTCGCCTCGCCAAGGGGTCGTCCGGCGCCCAGCAGGACATCGTCGACGGCGACCCGCAGGCCGGCCGGCGACTGGAGAGTGTCGTGCAGGTCGGCCTGGATGGCTCGGATGTTGGGCGCGGGAGCCTGGGGGCCGGCGCCAAGAGCATGACGGACGGTCACGCCGGTCATCGTACGGGCAACACATCGCCGGTTGACCCGACCGCCGGGTCTGGGCTCTCGTGCAACGAGGGCCCAGACCCACCGGGCAGAAATGCGAAGTGCTGCTGTCCCAGTACGACGTGCTGCCCACTTGGTGAGCCGTTCGTCATCGGGCGATCCACGCCGCCCAGGAGCCGTCCGGCCCCGAACGGACAGGCGAGTGCGCAACGCAGAGTGCAACACGTGGACCAGAAGCTCTTTCCGGTGTGGGCCGGGGCCTGGTCCTCCGATCCGTCGGAGGACCAGGCCTGTGCGTGGCAACGCGAGCTCCCGCACCGGCTCCACGAACCTCTGTCCAGAACATCAGAGCCAGTCAGGAACGAAACGTGCAGGGGCGTTTCACCATCCGTGTTTCAGTGCCACCGGTCGGTGTTGCGGTGGCCGGGGGTCAGGCTTGGTGGAAGCTCTGCGGAGCCGGGAACGGCGCTGACGGACTCGGGGGCTTCGTGATCATCGAACGCCGGCGGAGGGCGTGTTGAGCCGGCAGGAGCGCAGCCCTGGCAGCCGGGCCCGAACAATCTGCCCTTCACCTACCGGCTGTGGCAGCACCGCCAGACCGAGCCGCTGCATACCTGCGACGAGATCCTGCTGCGTCCGAGCGGCGTCGGCCAGATCATCAAGTTCGCCATACTCTGAGATACGCACCATTCGATCGCATTGCTGTGTGGGTGCCCACGATCGCGGAAGCGGCTTTCAGTTCGAGGAAAACAAGCCCCAGGCGTCCTTGTCCTGCCCGGCACCCTTCTGTGAGAAGTCCTTGGAGAGCACGAGACAGCCCCGACTGTCGTCGGAAGGACGTGAGGCAACAAGATGACCAGCGCCGTATGCATCGCCACCGCAGCCAGTCGGGTGGTAGCTGTCCGGGCATGTGGCTGTGACAACATCACCCGCCGGCCCACTGGCTTGCACGATCGTCGACGCCGGCGAGTCGGCAGTGGCCGACGTTGTCAGACCGCCGATGGCAACGACAGCCCCCTGCGACTGCCGTTGCGATCACTACCCGGTTCTTCATGGATCTCCCTCGATTTTCCGATGAGGGACTACCTTGAATCGCCGGACAACCACCCTGTACACGGTGCGGTGACACTGGCCGACCGGGGCCCTTCCGTGCGGGACGGGCCCGCTGGCCGCAGGTCAGACTCGGTCGGCGGCGATGAGGACGTACTGGAAGGAGCCGTCCTTGTAGGAGTTGATGAACGCGTCCTCGATTCCCGTGACCAGCGAGGACGTTGCCCTCAGCTCCCAGTAGGGCAGGGTGGCGGGAGTGAGGTCGATGACGGCCTGCGGCACCAGGCGGTTGTCGGCCATGGCGCGCAGGTACTCCCGGCGTGAGTGGATGTTGCACTCGAAGTGCGCGTTGATCTGGGAGACCCACTTCGAAGGCTGGCCGTACCGCGGGTTCCAGCAGCCGGTGATGGTCACGTAGCGACCGCCGACCTCAAGGATGCGGGAGTGCTCCGCAAAGAGGTCCTGCAGGTCGACGTACATGCTCGACTCGTTGTTCCACGAAGCCGCGGCCTGCCCCGTCTCGAAGGGCGTGGAGAGCATGTTGCAGACACGGGCGCGCACGTGGTCCTGGATGCGGAGCTCCTGGGCACGCCGGTTGGCGAAGTCGGCTTGCTTGGCCGACAGGGTGACACCCTCGACCTTGCATCCGAAGCGCTGGTGCGCCATCACCATCGACCCGCCGCGCCCGCAGCCGGCGTCCACCAGGGTGTCGTCACGCCCGATGCCGCCGAGATGCTCCAGAAGGACGTCGGTCTGCGCCGACTCCAGTCGGTGCAGCTCGGAGATCAGCTTCTTCTCGCTCTCGCTGTCCTCGGGGTCGCCGAGTGCGGTGTGGTCGACGTCACCGATGCCGTAGTGGTGGTGGTAGAGGCCGTCGACATCGCCGAGACGCAGGTTCACGGGCCGGGCTTCCCCGTCCCAGTAGCGGGCGATGTCCCCCTGGTAGGGAGTCGCCGGGCCGGGGATGATGATCGGAGCGTCGGTGGCGGTGAGCTCGGTGCTGGTCGTGCTGGTCGTGCTGGTCACAGATGAGTCCATTCTTCCTACCAGAAGTCGGGCAGGCTGTAGCGATAGGTGTTGGTCTGGTGCCAGTGGTGGTTTCCGTCGACCCAGGCGGCCACGCCACGCAGGAAGCGTTGCACGGTCGGGATGGGGCAATCGGCGGCCAGGGCCGCGGCGTTGCTCTCGAAGTCGTGCATGAGCTCGTTGTGGACCTCGACCGACTTCAGATAGGCGTCCCGGTCGGAGAGGCCTTCACGCTCGGCGATCACGACAGGCAGATTCAGGTGCCGTCCTGGAGCGTCGAGTTCCTTGGTGTACGAGTAGAGGTCGTTCACGATGGTCGTTGCGTTTCCCGCGAGCGCGACGACCTTCTGCATGGCGGTCTGGGCGTGCAGGTCCGCCGGCAGTTCGTAGCCGCCGACGGTGTCGGTGATGGTCGGGCAGGGGCGGAAGTTGTTGAACTGGCGCATCGCCAGGTACTCCCACACTTCGGGGACGTGGTCCATCTGTGCCCAGGCGGCTTCGGCGAGATACCCCAGGTGAAGCCGGGACATGTCGTGCCGGAACCGGTCGCTCTGCGAGGGGCTCGCCGCCTGGTCGAAGTAGGCCATGGCGGAGCGGTAGGCGCGCCGAGGCGCGTCCGCATGGAGCGACTTCGCCCATGGCGCCTGGTACTCCCCCGTCGTGTACACGGGGTCGAGCGCGGTGTGCGCCAGCAGAAGGCGTTCGCCGAGGCCGTCGGGCGAGCCCCCGTGGTCCTCGCAGTAGCAGTCGTCCACCGCGTTCTCGGCCACCATCAGGCGGGTGGCGATCATCAGGTGGTCGATGGAGGGTGCGTCCGGGTGGCAGCCGACCATGTAGCGGCCCACGGAGAAGCCGTCGAACTGTTCCTCCCAATCCTGGGGGTACAGGGAGACCTCGTCCAGCGCCCAGGACTTGATCCTGCGGCTGACCTCTTCGACCCGCACCGGGTCTGGCTCGGCCACCGGGTGACAGTAGAGACCTGGGATCGGCCTGCCTTCCGCCGCGGGTTCCGACGGCTGAGAAGCCGTCGGAACCGGTTCGCGCGGGGTGAGACGCAGGCCCGCCGTGCCCAGGCCGCTGGGGCCGCGCATGACCCGCTTCAGGTCGTGGACCGGTGCCGGCACTGTAGGCACCACGGCTGTGGGGGCGCCGGCGGGTCGCGGCACAGGAACGGAATCCGCAGGCGGTGCGGGCACGGACGGTGTACCGGACAGCTCCCCGGTGACGGCCTTGATATCGCGTGCTCGAGCAGCGACTTCAGCGAGGAAGTGCGCCGTGAAGCGGGCAGCGGCCGCCGACAGGCTCGGCTGCGGAGGTGTCGTCTCAGGCGCGGGCATCGATGGCTCCTTCGTGAGGTGGGCGGCTGTCCCGGGGCCCTTCCGGCAGGTGCGGGCCGAGCCCGCTACCTGGGCCAGCGGGCGATCTGCACGTTCTCCAGCACGCCGACCGCGTCCGGCACGAGGATGGCGGCGGAGTAGTAGGTGCTGACGAGATAGGACGTGATGGCCTGCTCGTTGATGTTCATGAAGCGGACCGACAGACCCGGTTCGTACTCGTCCGGCAGACCCGTCTGGTGAAGACCGATGACGCCCTGGTTGTCCTCGCCGGTACGCATGCAGAGGATCGAACTGGTCCTCTCCTTCGTGATGGGGATCTTGTTGCACGGAAGGATCGGAACCCCGCGCCAGGCCGGGACCTGCTGACCGCCGAGGTCGACATGGTCCGGGTAGAGCCCCCGGGCGTTGAACTCACGCCCGATCGCCGCGATGGTCTTGGGATGCGCGAGGAAGAACTTCGACCCGCGACGGCGGCAGAGCAGCTCGTCCAGGTCGTCCGGGGTGGGCGGGCCGGAGTGCGTCTGGAGGCGCTGCTTGAAGTCCGCGTTGTGGAGCAGGCCGAACTCCTTGTGGTTGACCAGCTCATGTTCCTGGCGTTCGCGCAACGCCTCGATGGTGAGCCTGAGCTGCTCCTTGGTCTGGTTCATCGGCTCGTTGTATAGGTCGGCGACCCTCGTGTGGATCCGCAGAATGGTCTGGGCGACCGAGAGTTCGTACTCGCGCGGATTGAGTTCGTAGTCAACGAACGCGCCGGGCAGCTCGTGCTCGCCGGTGTGGCCGGCCGACATCGCGATCTCCGCCTCGCCACGGTGGTTCTGCCGCTGGTGGGGAAGCGAGGTGAACTGTGCGATGTGGTCCCGCAGGGCCGGCGCCGTGGCGAGTACCGCCTCGAAGTCGGCGCGTGACAGGGTGAGGAGGGTGCCCGATGTCTCTGCGGTGGCGGTGTGCGCCCAAGGGCCGCTTCCGTCCAGCAGAGCGTGGTCCCCGAACCGGTCGCCATCGGCCAGTACGTCGAGGGCGACCTTGTCGCCGTACTCGCCGACGGAGGTCTGGCTGACGCGGCCGTGGGCGATGAGGTGCAGCTTGTCAGCGCTCGCACCGCGTTCCACCAGCGTCTCGCCGACCTGGAAGTCGCGCTGGACGCAGCGATCTGCGAGGGCGGTCAGTACCTCCATGTCGTCGAAGCCGCGCAGCATGGCCAGTTCACCGAGCTCGCGGGGGATCACCCTGACATTGGCGCCATCCTGGATGAACTCCACGCGCCCGTCGCCGACGGTGTACGTCAGGCGACGGTTCACCCGGTAGACGCCGCCCTTGGTCTCCACCCAGGGGAGCATCCGTAGCAGCCAGCGAGAGGTGATCTCCTGCATCTGCGGGGCGGACTTGGTGGTGGTGGCGAGGTTGCGGGCCGCCGCCGTGCCAAGGCTGGATTGCTGAGGTGACTCCAGTTGTGCTTCCGGGCTCGAGTCAACAGTCATCGGGGCGAGCTCTCCTTGTTCAGGGCGGTGGTGGCACGTCTGCCGGTGTCATCGGACAGGCAGGAGAAAGAAAGGGGGCTGTGCGAGTGGGCATCTGGGCATCCGTCCAGATCCGAGTCGACGCTAAAGGCCGCTCCTGCTCGTGGACCACGGAAAGCCGGGGGCATTAACTCGATCCGTTGGTCATGTCTTGCGCGATGTTTGCCGGGGGACCAGCGGGATTTGGCCCTGCTGCGGCGGCGTTCCGGTCGGTGGCCGATCGGCTCCCGGTGGAGGGACAGGCAAGTCGAAGGTGTGGAGGTGTCCTGTTTTCAGTCCGCCTTGGGTGGTTTGGTCAGTAAAGGCGCCCGCCCCTTGCCGCCGCGGTCCGCCCGTGCTGCGGCCGGCACCTCGTCTCACGGCATCGCAAACGCGCCAGAATTCAGTCGGGGCGATGCCACGGCTGGAGGGAGGGTTCGATATAGGGAACCGAAGCCAGATATAGGGAACCGAAGCCACACGACATCAAGTTGAGGTGTCCGACGTGGGCCGGACTGCGGCGGCGCTCGCCGTACTGCAGGCTGCTGTCGTGAGGCCCGTTCGCGCTTCACCCGGACTTTGCGGTCGAGGAGCACCGCCAGGTCCTCGCCGGCCGTCCACCTGCACTGCGCCCGTGGCCGGGGTGGACCCGTGGCCGGGGTGGGCCCATATGCATCAGCCCGCCGGGCGGTGAACCACTGCCGCTCGTACGGCCCTGGCCTCTTGCCACCAGCCTGGTTGTCGCCAGCAGGCCCGCCCCGGACCGAAGGCCAGTTCCAACGGCAGTTGCTGCCAGGTGATCCCGGTGTAGAGCACGAGCAGGATGCCCTGCAGACACCGCCGGTCGTCCACTGTGCGCGGGCCCGGCGACCGCGACCCGTACGGCCTACTGCCTGCACCAGCCCCGTCTCGGGCCGGCACGCCTCGCTCGGCTCGATGTCCGGCTCAGCCAGGGCGATAGGCGCCTCATCCCGGTCGAGTAGGCCGAACTGCGTGCTGTACATGCCGAACCCGCCGCGCTGCAGCAGCGCCGTCCTTCCCGAAGGCTGCGGCTGAATCCTCCACGACGGCTCGGCCCCCGCCCGCTCCCGGGCACATGACTCCTGCTGCTCCTCGATATCCAGTTCGCGGATCCAGGAGCGGGTCTGTGGCAGCTGCCACTCCAGCCGGTCGGCCAGGGTCCGGTTCTCGTCCGGGTCGGATATGCCGCCGGACACGGCTACGCCTCGGCCGGCTCGTGGGCGTGCTTCAACGCCAAACGTGCCGCGACCACCTCCTCGCTCAGCGTCGACCAGTACGGGTGCGTCATCACCTCGGCGATCAGCCGACCGCGGCTCGTCCTGGAAGCGTAGGACTTCGGCCCATGGACGACTCCACCCGCGTACCTACGTACCACTCCCCCGAACCGCCACGACTGAGCACCACGTCACCGACGCCCTTCAACACGAACAGCCACGCCCCCCGGCCCGCCGGCCGGGGGCTTCGTGCTCCCCGGAGGAAATCGCCGTGCCCACATACGAGGCCCTGCCCCGCCTCACCGCCGACCACCGCAGCCTCACCCAGAACAGTGCCGCCGATTCCGCCGGGCCGTCACTGCCTTCGTCCCCGATCTGCGCGCCGACGGACAGTTCCGCGTCGGCCTCCGCGTCAAGCACCTCAGCGGGGTCCCCGGCATCTACGAGCTCACGTGGTCCATGGGCACCGGACCCGCGGGGTGTGCCACCTGGCCGTACGGGCCGGAACGGAAACGCGGCGCACACATCGGCGCCCACGACATCTCACCAGCCCCTGAAAAGTTCAGGTACTCAGGCGACAGGAGCGCCGGAGGTGACCGGTGCGGCTGATCAGTCTGCGGGCTTCGAGGCAGCCGAGCTGGTGGGCGACGGAGCTCGTGCTGAACAGGCCGACCCGCTCGCCGATCTGCCGGACGGACGAGCTCTCGCCGGTCTCCGCGGTCCAGTCCCGGATCGCCGCCAGGATCGCTTCCTGCCGGGCGGACAAGGTGTCGGGCCGGGTCATGCCGCTCGCGTCCCGCGCTGCCCCTTGCGATGAGCGAGCCGACGCAGCTCGACCCGGGCGGCAGGTGTGCCGAGCGGCGTGGACCAGAACGGATGCCACAGCAGGTAGGCGGAGAGGCGCAGGAGGTGGCGGCGCAGGGCGGTGGTGTGGCGGGGGCGGGGCTGGGCGAGCTGCTGGTAGGTGGCGAGCCAGTCGCGCTGGGCCCGGACCAAGTCGTCGGGGAAGGGGTACGTCATACCCTCATTAGAGCACTTGTTCGATTTCTGGTGCGAGTCGATCGCAATCGATGTACGAGGTCGGCGGCGGGTGGCGTGGTCGCAATGCCGGGGTCGTTGGCAAGCAGACGCGGGATCCCGGAGACGGCGGCGACCACTGCCAGGATGCGGACCTGCTGGTCCGGGGTGAGCCAGTGCGCCGTCTCCTGCACCGTAGATGAGTCCGGCGAGCGTCTCCGCCGTGTCGTCATCGACGCCCCCCTTGCCGTCCTGGTCCACGTCGTCGCAATCGCCGGGGTCAGTCGTCGCAGTCGCCGGGGTCAGGGGATGCCATCGCCTTCTCAACGACGTCGGCAAACGGGCCGACGATCCACCAGCCGGCCTCGGGGGCGGGCAGGGCCCGGTCGACCGGCGGCCGCAGCTGCGGCCAGGAGCTCGGCCTCGCCCTCCCACGGCTCGCGCGGAACCGGATCGGCCTGCTCGACGGAGAGACCAGGGATCGTCATGCCGACCGTCGCCGTCATCGGTCACTTCTGCGGTCCCCACTGGAAGCAACCGTCCAGCCACCAGGGCAGCCCTCTCCGGGGACGAGCGCGGGCCTCCAGGCGGTCCCGCCGTTCGTAGAGGGCGCGGACGAGGCGGGCACAGTTCTGTACACAGCGCAAGGTGCCCTCCAGCTTCGCGGACAGCCGGCCTTCTGCCTCGCGCAGGACGATGTCGACGAGCGCCTTGGGCCCGCTGCTCTTCGGCAGCCGGTCGGCGCGGCGTCGGACGTCGGAAGCGATGGGGCGGGCGCGACCGGTCGGCTGGAGGGCGATCTACTTCAAGTCGCGTGTCGTAAGGGGTCCACGCCGGTCCACGCGAGAGCGGCCTTGACGAGGCATTCGTACGGGTCACGGTCGCGCGGGAGCCCGGCTTCGATCAGCCCGTCGGGGTCGTACAGGACTGTGTGTGCTGGCGGGCCCGGCTGCGGTGGCGGTCTCGCGCGGGTGGCCGGCGGTCATCGCGGGGTGTCCTCGCCGGCTTCGGCCCCGCCGTCGTGGTCCTCGGTCCGCTGGGCGAGGAACCGGGCGAAGCCGCGGCCTGCGCGGGCCAGCAGGGCTGGAGAGGGGACGCCGTTTGCGGGCGGCTGAAGGCCACGGCCCTTGGGGCCGGGGCAGCGGTGTCCGTGTGCGCGCATGCGGCCCCGCCTCTCCCGCCTGGTGGTCCGTCGGTGCCTTCGACGCTACGCAGCTGTCCACCGCACTCTCAACAAAGGTGCGGGTAGTTGCGGAGGTTCACTCCAGGGCGTCGATCGCGCCCCGGATCAGGGCTCGGTCCGCGTCGCCGTACATGGCCATCTCCGCAAGGCCGGTGAACGCTTTCGCGTAGTCGGCGAGCTCGCGCGGCTGGGCCACCTTGATCTCGGCCGTCGGCGTCTCCACCACGGCCATGGTGTCGTCGTGGACGTAGAACGCCTCCAGCGGCCATACGGTGCGCCGTGCGGTGGACGGGATGATGCCGAGCGAGACGGAGGCGAGCGGGATCACGGCCAGGAGGTGGCGCAGCTGCCCGCGCATGGCTTCGGGGACGGCCGTTTGGTAGCGCAGGACGGATTCCTCCATGAGGAATCCGTAGCGGTGGCCGCCCTCATAGAGGAAGCGGCAGCGGGCGATCCGGGCGGCGACCGCTTCGGTGACGTCGTCGGGGGTGCTCTGGAAGGCGGTGATCTGTTCCATGAGGGCGGTGGCGAAGCCGAGGGTCTGGAAGAAGCCCGGCGGCACGTTGGAGACATGGACCCGGCAAATTCGGGTCTGCTCGTGCAGGGTGTTGAACCGGGTCAGGCCGGCGGCATGGGTCGCATGCAGCGGGAGCTCCTGCCGTTTGCCGAGCGTGACTTCCAGCGCGGCATCCGGGCCGGCGGGGCGGGTGTCCCAGGAGAGGCCGTGGGTCAGTGTGCGGAGCGCCTCGTGCAGGTCGTGCAGCGTCTGGGCGCCTGACAGCTGGATGCGGGCCGTGAGCACGAAGTCGGTGGCCGCAGCGAAGGACACCGACGCGATCGGCCGGGCGAGCGGCCCGGTCCGGCCCACGGATCCGGGGTGTGTGCTGGAGCCGGGCCAGGGCGTGCCACAGGCTGCCCGGCAGGTCCGGGACGGTCTCTTCTCTGCTGCGTCTCATAGGCCCTGTCTACGGCCCGGTACCGGCGCGCGGCCGTGTCCCGACCATTATTTGTCCCGAGCGGTGGGGTTCCGACTTCCAGGGGGCCGTCCCGCAGCGCGGGAAGCCGGTCAAGAGGACAGAGCCTCGGGGCTGGCCCGGGTGTCGCGGTGCGTGCCAGCCCTGCGAGGTCAGTTCCTGCCGGCGGGGCGGGCGTCCAGCTCCATGCGCATACGCCCCGCGATGGGCTGGTACCGCTGGACGAAGGAGGGATCCTTCAGCTGGTCAGGCTCGGCACGCAACAGCCGCGTGATTGATCGAGAGTATCCGCTTCATCACCAGCAACGTGGCGCTGCTGATCGCCCACGGACACATCGAGTATCTGGACCACCGATCCGGCGACGGTATCAAGCTCACTTTCCACTCCCTGGTCACCCAGCAACTCGGGGGCCGTTGGCTGTTCACCGCCTGCCAGAACACACCCCTCGGCGGCCCCTGGCCAGGGGCGCACTCAGCGACTCGTGGGGTGGCCCGCGAAAGCAGCTGTGACTGAACAGCTCGCGCCAAGGTAGCCGCGCAAGTTCAGTCGTCAGTGAGTCCTTTGCGAATTCGATTGTGCAGGGAGTGCAGTGCTTGCCGGAGTTCGCACGGTTCGATGTCTGTGATGTCGGCGTCGAAGGTGAGGAGAAGGCCCGCAAGTCCTGGCCATGACCAGGCTCCGAGGGTGAGTCGGCAACTGTCCTCGGTGTCGTACTCAATTGTTGATCCGCCGGGTGCGAACCGGGCGACGGTGGACGCTGGCAGGGCGAGGATTGCCGTTCCGCGGCATGGCCATTCGGCTGCGGCGTCTCCACGGTCGTGGGTGGTCATGACGAAGCTGACGGGATCGTTGTGCGGGATGTCGCGTCGGTCGAAGGGGGTGTGCGTGGGTAGGCGTGGTGTGATGCGGTCCAGGCGCATCACGCGCCATCCGTGTGCGTCCCGGTCGAAGGCGACGAGGTACCAGCGGGCCGCCCAGACCACGAGGTCGTGCGGTTCCAGGGTGAGGGCGACGGGTTCGCCGTCGCCGGTGTACTCCACGCGGACGAGGTGTCGGCGGTTGATCGCGCTGCCGATGGTGCGGACGATCTCGGCGTGGATCGGTGGCGCGGGGAACTCCCAGTAGTTGCGGGCAGCGGAGACGGTGAACGCTTCGGCGTGGACGCGGCTGCGCGCGGGCATCGCCTGATGCAGTGTGGCGAGGGCGCGGGCTGAGTTCTCGCGGATGCCGGAGAGGATCGTGGGGACGGTCTGAAGCGCGACGGCCGCAGCGACAGCCTGGTCTTCATCAAAGACAACCGGCGGCAGGCGGGTCGCGCGGCCAAGTCGGTACCCGCCACCGGCTCCGCGGACGGCTTCGATCTCGTACCCGAGGCCTCTGAGCGTGTCGATGTCACGGCGCACGGTTCGCACCGACGCCCCGAGCCTGGTGGCGAGTTCCTGAGCGCTCAGGGTCACGCCGGTCCCAAAGATCGACAGCAGCTTGAGCGTCCGCGCGGAGGTAGTAGCCATTGCCCCCGATTCTCCCACCCAAAGCGGCCACTCGGTGGCAACTATGGCTGTCATCGTGGCCGCCATGACCGATTCACCGAGCCCCCGAGAGGGCAGCCGCGCATCTGACGCTTTCACGACACTCATCGCCGGCGCCGGCGTGACCACGGCGCTCCTGGTGGTACTCGTCGGTTCATTCATGGACCTTCTCGACGCGACGATCGTCACCGTCGCGGCCCCGGCGATAGCCCAAGACCTGGGGTCTGGCGACGCTCAGATCCAGTGGACGATCGCCGCCTACGTCCTCGCCATGGGCGCGGGCCTGATCACCGGCGGGCGGCTCGGTGACCAGTACGGCCGCAAACGGCTGTTCATGATCGGGCTGTCCGGGTTCATGGTCACCTCCGCGCTGTGCGCGCTGGCCGTCGATCCCGGAATGCTCATCGGCATGCGCGCCGGGCAAGGACTGACCGCGGGGATTATGGTCCCGCAGGTGTTCGGGATCATCCGCGCATCGTTCGCCCCGGGGCAGCGTGCCAAGGCCTTCGGCGCCTACGGGGCCGTCCAGGGCCTCGCCTCGGTCGCCGGCCCGCTGCTGGGCGGACTGCTCGTCGACACCAACCTGTTCGACCTGGGATGGCGCACCATCTTCTGGGTCAACGTGCCGGTCTCGGCCCTGGCGCTCATCATCGGCGCGAAGATTCTGCCCGAGTCCCGGTCGGCCTCGACCGCACGACTGGACCTGTTGGGCGCTGTTCTCGCGGCCTCGGGCATCCTCCTGTTGCTGCTGCCGGTCATCCAGACCGAGACGTGGGGGTGGCCCTGGGCCAGCTACGCCCTGCTAGCGGCCGGGATCATCGTGCTCGCGATCTTCCTGGCCTACGAACGCCGCCTTGCCCGAGGTGGCAGCGAACCCGTCTTCGACCCGGCGCTGCTCCGAATCCGCGCCTTCGCGGGCGGTCTGAGCGCTTCGGTGCTCTTCTTCGGCGGTATCGGGCCGTTCTTCCTCACCCTGTCGGTCTACCTGCAAAACGGCACCAGCCGGACCTCGCTGGAGACCGGCCTGGTCATCCTGCCCTACGCGCTCGGCTCGATCGTCACCTCCGGCCTCGGCGTCGCCCTGGCCGCCAAGGCCGGCAGGGTCCTGCTGATCACCGGCTCACTCACCATCGCGGCATCTCAGCTCGTCCTATGGGCCATCACCAGGGACGGCAACAACCCCGGATACTGGCTTCTCGCCCTCGCCCTGTTCATCGGCGGCCTCGGGCTCGGCCTGGCCGCACCCATCCTCGTCAACGTCGTCCTCGCCGGCGTCCCAGGACGTAACGCAGGCGCCGCCGGGGGCGTGCTCTCCACCGTCAACCAGATCGGCGCCGCCATCGGCATCGCCGTCCTGGACACGATCTTCTTCACCACGGCCACCGAATCAGACACCGGCGCGCCGGCCCTGCCTGACTACAGTCACGCATTCAGTATCGTCCTGATCATCTCCGCCGTCCTCTACGCGATCACCGCACTGGTGATGCTCGCCCTTCCGAAAGTCGCAGCCGCCCACACCGAGTAGAGACGCACACTGGGCGAACCTCGTCGGGCAGACGGTCTCCGGCATGGACCGGCGCGGTCATGCTCCCGCTCGCCGGATGGGCGGCGGCACCGCGAGGGAGATCACCGCATCCGTAGCGAGACGGGCATCCGCCGGGGCGGGCGACCCCACGCCGATGCGGCTTGACCGGCCCGGCGATCTTGCCGGGCCGGGGCCTGAGGGCTGTCCGGCAATCCCTGGTGGATCAGCGTGCGGCGTCGGAAGCGGTGCATCGCAAAGCTGCGTCGGCGTCGGCGTCGAAGGAGCCGTCGCCCTTCCTGTTCCGGGCGCCTGCGGCGACTTGCCTGTCTTGTCCCCAGAGCCTCCCCTTATTCGGGCCCTCTCCGCTTTCTCGACTTCCTTCGCCAAGGCGGTGACAGCGTAAGGGCCCGGGTGCGTCCCGGCCGCGTCGTAATGAGCTCGGACGGCGGTGGAGTCCACGCTGACCAGGGACAGGTCGACCTCACCCCGTTTTGCAGCTTCCGCGATCACCCCACCGAGAAGGGCCTCGAAGACACCGGCGTCCCTCCACTGCCAGAAGCGGTTGTGGACAGTCGACCAGGCGTCGAACTCCCTCGGCATTTCCCTCCACTGGCTGCCCATTTCGAACCGCCGGATCACGCCTTCGAACTGCTGCCGCAGCCGTTCAGGGTACGGACCGTACTCGCCGATCGACAGGTACGACTCGATGAACTCCTGTTCGAAATCTGCCAGTTGTATCGCTTCACACACCACGATCCACCGGACAAGGCCACAACCGCGAGGGCGAAACCCACAAACTGATCGCACCCGATACGCGCGCTAGCCGTACGGGTTGAGTGCCCAGAAGCGGACGGTATCGCTGCGACGGTCGAACCACAGTTTGGTGGAGTCACCGCTGCTGTCGCGGTCGAGCTCGTGCGACCGGACCCACTGAGGGTTCTCCGGCCCCGCGCCCTTGAGCGGCTTCTCGAACCACGAGGAGAAGTCATCGGCGGGCCCCCCGGAGACGAAGGCGTGGGCCGCCGTCAGCTCGGCAAGTTTCCCCGGCGTCAGCCGGGCGAAGCCCGAAATCACCAGCTCCGACGATGGTATGCCCCGGTCGTTGTCCCGGCTGCTCACCCACTTGGCGTCGGTGAGAGGACCCAGCGGCGGGAACGCCCGCTCCAGCGGTGCGGTGTCGGTGTGCCAGTCCCCCTTGGCCCCGTTCGCCACCTGACGCAGGGACCACCAGGCGGGTAGAACCGCCAGCCCCGCCCCGATCCCGACAAGCTTCCGCCGCTCCAACCCGATTCCCCTCAGACCTGACCTCGGGGGCACCTTATCTGGCTCAAGCACCTCACCCGGACCACCTATTGATCACAACCAAATACGCTCCCTAAGGGCTGTCCCGTATGGCGATGGATCTCGTGACACGTCTCCACCTCCTGTCGAGTGCACACCCGTTGGGCATCCTGACTGCCGATGAGAGGATCACAGCCTGTCCGGATCAGGGCGTTGATGAGGTCGAACGGTGGAGGCGTGCAGTGGAGCTGGGAACAGTGGTCGTCACTGGGGCGGCAGGGAACATCGGCTCAGTCGTGCGACGGGTGTTGCGCAGCGAGGTGAGCCGCCTGGTCTTGCTCGACCGCGTTCCGCTCCGGGTCGAAGCCGCGAACGAGGTGGTTCAGAGCGTCGATCTTCGGGACGCGGCCGCCGTCGAGGCTGCGCTCGCGGGTGCGGACGCCGTGCTTCATCTGGGCGGCCTGCCGGACGAGGCGCCGCTTGAGGATCTTTTGGACGCGAATGTGCTGGGCACCCACCATGTCCTGGAAGCCGCCCGCCGTGGGGCGATTCCGCGGGTTGTGCTGGCCAGCAGCAACCGCGTGAGCGGGTTCTATCCCATGGCCCATCGCACGGGCCCACAGGAGCCGGTGCGCCCCGACGGCCTGTACGGGGTGAGCAAGGCAGCGATCGAGGCCCTGGGGCGGCTGTACGCGGACAAGTTCGGTGTGTCCGTGATCTGCCTGCGCATCGGCAGCTTCGAGGAGGCACCCACCGAGTCGCGCCACCTGGCGACTTGGCTCAGCCCGCGTGATGCCGTCGGTTTCTGCCGCGCCGCGCTGAGTGCTCCGCTCTCCACGCGCTTTGCCACGGCGTACGCCGTCTCTGCCAACACCCGCCGCTTCTGGGAACTCCCCGCGGAATCCGAACTGGCCTACACACCCATCGACAACGCCGAAACACATGCGTCGCACATCACTGACGCCGATGTCCCTGCCGATCCCGAAGCCCCGCAGGCCGGCTCGTATGCCCTGCCCGAGTTCACGTTGAAACACATCCAGCCCTGACCTGCCCTTGGCCCCATGCTGGGGCGTTGCGGTGCTCATCGAAGTGAGGAGCCAACGCCAGCAACGGGGCGTGAGTCATCCGGTGAGGGCGAAGTTGTGCAGTCGAACGATGCCGGGCATCGCGGTGTGAATGCCGTCGCCCTTCAGACGGCAGTCGCGCGGTTTCGGTAGTCGCCGATCGCCTGATCCGGGTGCCGCAGAAGGTCCCAGCGGACGTGAGCCAGGGCACGCTCGCCAGGGACGGGCCGGCCGTGCCGCCGAGGAACTGCTCCCGTGCGGGCACGAAGTCGCCTGAATACAGTCCGTGCAGGTAGAGCAGCGGCAACGCCTCGTTGATCTTCGGGGACTTGCGGCACCACTGCGGCAGGTTCCTCAGAAGAACCGCTTGCGCTCACCGATGGCGCGTCCACACGCCGGTCGTTTCACCCGTGGCGCGGTGACCTCGGCGTGACCTGCCGCAGCGACACGGTGCGGGGCCGGTGACGGCCGTTGCGGACGGCGGTCGCCGGCCCCGCTCGTCCGTTTCGGAGGCCAACTCAGCTCTGCACTGGTTGGCTTCCGCTTCCAGTGCGGCAGCCGGCATACGCCGGGCCCCCTCGCGGACGATCTCGTCGATCAGAGAGCCGGACCAGGTGGATCCGTCGGCAGTCGCTGCTGCTGAGCACAGGCATGCCTTCCGACCCGCGCTGCACCGCAGGCCTACTCGATGACCATGCACGGGATCATTCGGGAAGGTACGCCTTCCATGTCCTTCCCGGATCCGATCCACAGGTCCTGAGCACGGCTCGGTGTCCTTGCGCGCCGACCCTGCCCGCGAAACAGACGGTGTCGGATCAAGACGCTTCGCGGACCTCTCGGCTCAGCAGACGGCAGAGCCAACGGAATCGGGTCCGGCGGGCGTCTCGGGAGACTTCGGCGTGTGGCGCCAGTTGGTCGAAGCCGTGAAAGCCGCCTGCCCATATGTGCAGTTCAGCATCTCCGCCGACTTGCCAGATGCGCGTCGCGTACTGGATGGATTCATCACGAAAGGTCTCCGCGGAACCGGCGTCGACATAGGCGGGTGGCAACTGGGACAGGTCCGCTGCGCGGGCGGCCGCGGCGTAGTACGAGACCTGCGAGACTTCCCGGTCCTTGCCGAGAAGAGCGGTCCAGCCCAGGCTGTTGGCATGGCGGTCCCACACGCCCAGTCCGGTCATCTGGTGTGCTGAGGCAGTGTCGTTGCGGTCGTCGAGCATGGGACACATCAGCAACTGGCCAAGGATTCCAGGACCTTTGCGGTCGCGGGCCATCAGGGCCAAAGAAGCCGTGAGACCTCCACCGGCGCTGCCGCCGGCAGCGATGACACGTTGGCGGTCCAGACCGAGTGTGTCGGCGTGACGGGCAAGCCACAGCAACCCGGCGTAGCAGTCCTCGATCGCTGCTGGGTACGGGTGCTCGGGTGCCAGCCGATAGCCGACGGATACGACCGCCAGCTCAAGGGGCTCAGCCCACTCGTGGAGGATCGTCTGCATTCCGGTGCGGTTGGATCCGCCGATCATGCCTCCGCCGTGCATGTGGTAGACGACCGGCGCTTGTTGGCGTAGGCCGGTAGGGCGTGCGAAGAGGAGTGACACGTCCGGTGCTCCGTCCGGACCGGGGGCGAGGAACTCTTGGACCTCGAACCTGCCGTGGTCGCGCAGCTCCTTGAGTGAAGGGTCTGTCGTGGCGAGTTGCGCACGCCACCGGGGGATGTCGTCGACCGACGTCGGCGCGTTCTGCCGGGGCGCACCCAGGTTCTCCAACTCCGCGTTGAGTTCGGCAGCGAAGGGCACGGGTGGGGCCGTGAGCCGCGTCTGGTTTCGGTTGCTGTTCATACGTACTTCGTCCTCTGGATGTGTTCGCCGAAGATCTCGGAATGGAGTGGACAATGCTGTGATCCAGCTGCAACGCCGTGCCTGAAGAACGGTTGATCGGTTGGCTGTCGCAGAGAGCGTTGATGCCGAGCACCTCCAGGTCACGCGGCCGTATCCGACACTCACCGAACTCGCTGTGGAAGATGGCGGAGCCCCGCAGGTGAAGACGAGGCGCACCCAGCCGTACGCCACGGGCGCCACGGCACCGGGAGGCGTGTGACGGCGTGCATGGATCGGCGCGTGGACAACAGCGTGCGAAGGAGGAGGCGGGTCAATCATGTGAGAGGACCCGCCTCCTGGCTCGCTCGCCGTAATGCCCGATCCGGGACGGTCAGATGCCCAGGTCTCGGCGCTGATGCATCCGTCCGTTGCTGTCGAGCTCGATGACGGTGTCGACGCCGATACGTTGGAGGAACGCGAAGTCGTGGCTGACGACGAGGAGCGCGCCGCGGTACGCATCGAGGGCTTCGGCAAGTTGCTCGACACTGGCGATGTCGAGATTGTTCGTCGGCTCGTCCAGGATCAGCATCTGGGCAGGCGGCGCGGCCAGGAGAAGCCGGGCGAGCGAGACCCGGAATCGCTCCCCGCCGGAGAGCGTGCGGACGGGGCGGTCCACACTGTCACCGCGAAGGAGCAGCCGGGCGAGCTGGTTGCGGATGGTGCCGGCCGGCGTGCCCGGGGCGACATCCTGCACGTTCTCCATCGCGCTGGCATCGTCGTCGAGCCCATCGAGGCGTTGCGGGAGGAAGCCGATGAGTGTGGTGACAAGGCGGCCGTGCGGTCGCCCCGGAGCCGGCTCGACACGCTGAACGAGCTGCTCGATCAGGGTCGACTTCCCGGCACCGTTCGCGCCGACGAGCGCCACCCGTTCCGGGCCCTGGATCACCACGGTTCGGCCCTCATCCTCCAGTTCCGCCAGCCGCCGTCCGCGTGGGACGTCCGGATCTGGCAGGACGAGATGGATGTGCTCCTCGTCGCGGACGCGTGCGTCCGCGACATCGACGGCGGCCTGTGCGGCTTGGACCTTGCTGTCGAGAGTGGAGCGAAGTGTTCCCGCGGAAGCCTGAGCCTTGCTGGCGCGGTTCCCGGCCAGGATCTTCGGGATGCCGCCGTCCTTCTGGGTCTTCTTCCCCGTCCGCTCACGGCGCGCCAGCTTCGTCTCCGCCTCGATGCGTTGCCGTTTTTCGACCTTGAGCGCCTGCTGAGCCGAGCGTGCGGCCTGCGCTGCGGCCGCCTGCTCCTGCTCCTGGTGCTCCTTCCACGCACTGTACGGGCCTCCGAACGTGTCCAGGGTGCCGCCGTAGAGCTCGGTGGTGTTGTCCATGTGCTCCAGCAGTTCGAGGTCATGGCTCACAACGACGAGCGTCCCGGGCCACTGGTCGACGAACTCGGCAAGCTTGGCGCGCGTGGCGCGGTCGAGATTGTTGGTGGGCTCGTCGAGCAGCGTGATCGGGGTGCGACGGATGCGCAGTCCGGTGATCGCGATGAGCATTCCCTCTCCGCCGGAGACCTGGGCCACGCGGCGACCGAGGTCTGCGGCGGAGAACCCGATCTGATGCAGCGCTTCGTCGGCACGGGACTCGATGTCCCAGTCGTCACCGATCGCATCGAAGTGGCGTTGGTCGACCTCGCCGCACTCGATCGCCTTCATGGCATCGAGGATCCTGTGGATGCCGAGCAGCTCGGCGATGGTGGTGTCATGCCGCAGTGTGAGCGTCTGCGGCAGGTAGCCGACCTCCCCCAGGGTGTCGATCTGGCCGGCAGTCGGCTGCAGATCACCGGCGACGAGCCGGAACAGGGTGGACTTGCCGGCACCATTGCGGCCGATCAGCCCGGTTCTACCGGCAGTGAAGGTGCCGTTGACACCGGTGAGCGCGACGGTGCCGTCGGGCCACTCGAAGGTCAGATCGCGCAGCGTGATGGCAGACTTCGTAGACATGGGCAGTGCTTCTTTCTTCTCTCGCCCGTCAACCAACGGGCGTGACGGGGATCAGTTCTGTGTGGTCCGGGGCAGCCCCCGGGGAAGGCGTGGCGAAGTACCTCGCGTGCAATTGCCCGCAGGCGGCGTCGATGCCCGTGCCGAACTGGCGTCGCCTGGTCGCGTGCACGCCACGCGCGGTGAGCCCGCGCACGAAATCGTCCACGCGGGTCGAGGATGGTGCGTGATACTCCGGCGCTGCACCGGCTGCCTCGTTGTAGCGGATGACGCTGACGTGGAACAGATCGGGCCTGGAGCGCTGGTGGACCAGCTCGGCAAGGGCAGCGCGGTGGTCGTCGCTGTCGTTGACGCCGTCAATGAGCAGATAGGCCAGATAGACCTTGCGACGCCTCGTGGCAGCGTGCCGGTCGAGGATGTCGAGGCTCTGCGCGAGCGGGAACGTCTCCTCTAGTGGGATGACCCGCGCCCGCTCCTGCGGAAGCGGCGAGTGCACCGAGAGCGTGATCGTCACCTGCGGGTGCTCATCCACGAGGCGTGCGAGATTCGGTGCGAACCCGACCGTAGAGACCGTCACCCGTCGCGCGGACATGCCGGCGTAGGCGGCATCGGTCAGCAGCGTCAACGCGTCGAACACATGCGGGTTGGCAAGCGCTTCGCCCATGCCCATGAACGCGACGCTGGCTGGCCTCGGCAGGCCAGCGTGCGTCCAACGTGGATGCATCACCTGCGCGACAATCTCGTCCGCCGTGAGGTTGCGGATCAGACCGACTGCCCCAGTGGCGCAGAAGGTGCAGCCCAGACCGCATCCAGCCTGCGACGAGATGCACATCGAGTCCCATCCCGCTCGATAGTGCGAGACGACGGTCTCGATCCGCGCTCCGCTGTCCGATGCGAACAGCACCTTCTCGACCTGCTCGTCCCGTTGCACCTCCAGCGCAGTCAGCGGGTGCAGCCGCGGCCCGAACCGCTCCGCGAGCTCGCCGCGGAGGCGCGCCGGGAGGGCGTGGACGTCTGCGAAGGTCTCGGCCGTCGAGCTCTGCCACGCGGTGATGAGCTGGTGAAACCGGAAGGCGGGCATGCCCGTCTGCGCGAGGTGTTCGCGAATGCGCATCCAACGGCTTCTTGCGGTCAGGACGGTGCTCATGCGTCACCACCCGTAGGAGGCAAGACCTCACGCCCCCGGTAGAAGCCGCAGTGCCGCCAGGCGCGATGCGCGGGGGTGGCCTTGCCGCAGGCGGGATTCGTACAGGTGGTGAGGGCCGGAGTACCGGCCTTCCAGTGCGCTCGGCGATGACGAGTGCGGGAACGCGAGGTGCGATGTTGCATGGCGATGCCCTTCGTGAACGGGTTGTGTGAGCCAGCGGAACTGGCAGGACAACCGACCACGGGGCCATGTGTCGATGCGGCGAGAGGTGCGAGCGGAACCGGCAAAGAGCCACGCTCCAGCGGCATGGGAGCCGCTAAACGAATGCCGGGCAGGAGGAGGTTGCCTACCTGGCAGGTCGTATTCGCACGTTCGCAGTCATGCACCCGGGACCGAGGTCGGTGCAATACGAACGTGCCGGCGAGATTCACGCGGCGGTGTCAACACCTGGAAGGGCGGACTCACGCGCGTATGTTGGGAATCAATCGTTCACTGATGTGGACGATGCCCACACCAGTGAAAGCCACCGGCAGTTCGGTGGCTAGAACCTGTCTACCTCAATCAGTCCCATGCACGCCATCGTATCAGCCTTGCATTGCCAGTGAGTACGCCTGTTCCGCGTTCGTGACCGTGCCGGACGGGCCGGGGCGCAATGTGAACACCACATGTGTGGCGGGTCCGGATGGCGGGCTGCCGAGGAGTTCCTCGTGGTGGGCGTCCGCGAACGCCGCATTGCGGGTGGCATTCCAGTACGCGTCACGGGGACGGTTCCCGTGACCGATGTGATCCAGCAGCGCTGCAGCCCTCGCATGCCGATCCTTCGTGCAGTCGTGCACGAAGTCGTGAATAGCGGGCGGCAGGACGAGCCGTGCTGCGCCGTGCAGTGGTTGGGCCCTCGGATCCACAGGCACCGGTGTGACGGGCCGGAAGGCGGCCGTGTGCAGGACCGCTTCCGTTTCGAGGTGCTCGCCGTAGCGGGAGACGGCATCCTGATGGCCGTCCAGGCTTTAGAAAGTGCGAAGACCTGCTCACCCAACTGCACGCCGCCGAGGCCAAACCACCCCACAGCCCCGAGACCGGACCCGGCGTCAGCCGCTCCTCGCTCAAGGCGGACCTGGCCAACAGCCAGGAGCGATGCACTCGTCTGGCCACGCGTGCTCAGCAGCTGGAGAAACGTCTCTCGCTAGCACTGGGCGAGCAAAGGTGGCGCGAGACGGTCTCGGCGCTCCTGACGACGTCGAAGAACTCAAACAGCGGATCATCCTCCTGGAACAGGAGAAGGCCACCCTCGACCTGCAGCTCGACGAACGCACGCCTACCTCCGCTGGCTCAGCACGAACGCCTGCCACCCCGACGTGCTGGCCGCCCAACGCCGCGAACACGCGTGCACCCGCAGGGAGAAGGGCATCCGCTGGGGCGGCCGAAGTCAGGCAGCCGCTGCCAAAAACTACCCCGCGCTCCCCGGCGGCCACGCACTACGGTGGGATACATGTCCAAGCCCTCCGTGCGGGATTTCTACGACGATTTGGCCCACGATTACCACCTGATGTTCCGGGACTGGGACGCAAGCATGGCCTACCAGGCCGAGGTATTGGGCGGGCTCGTCCGCCAATCTCTCGGCGTGGGACCACACACCGTCCTGGACTGCTCGTGCGGGATCGGCACCCAGGCCATCGGGCTGGCCCTGTCCGGGCACCAGGTCGTCGGCAGCGACCTGAGCCCGGTCGCCGCCGCGCGGGCCGCCACCGAGGCGGCGGCCCGTGGCAGCCGGCTTCCGGCCGCTGCGGCTGACATGCGCCGACTTCCGTTCAGAGAGACGTCATTCGATGTCGTCCTCTGCGCGGACAACTCGCTCACGCACCTACTCTCCGGGCAAGATCTCCGGACGGCACTCCTCGGCATGAGACGGGTACTCCGAGACGACGGCCTGTTGATGATCACCGTCCGGTCCTATGACGAGATGCGCCAGACCAGACCCACGTCGACATCTCCCCAGGTCTCGCAAACACGCGACGGCCAAGCGATCACCTTCCAGCTCTTCCCCGCAAAGGACACCTGGCAGGTCCAAGTCCGCCAGACCACCCACTGGGCGCTGACGCCCCCGCAGCTGACGGAGTTCGTGGCTGAAGCCGGCTTCACCAACATCGCCTGGCACAGTCCGGCCTCCAGCGGGTACTACCAGCCCGTCCTCACCGCACAGCGCGCTCCCTCAGCGCAGTAGCCCAGACATCGGCCCCGCCCCGCCCAACCTTCCGTTCACCCATGGCAAACCGGTGAACGTTGCGGGTCACAGCACTGGCATGTGTTCCCATCGAAATTGCGCGAGAATGAGCCCGCCATGGACCAGATCCGTGCTGACCTCACCGCCGTGACCGGCATCGCGGCGCTCACCGACTTTGCAGATACGGCGCCGTATCACCTGCTGGTCACGCCGCCGCGGGGGGCACACGGGCGCACCGAGGGGATCAATATGGCGACGATCACGGTGGACGTGGCGGTTCCCGACGCGCTGCGGCCGGTCGTGGATGTGGCGGCGTTGCCGGCGGCCCTCGGTGAAGCGGGGCCGGCGTGGCTGGTGCTGTCCGAGGACGGACGGCTGGCGCGGTGGACACCGACGACCGGCGAGGTGCAGGACGTGGCCCGGTATCGGGAGGAGAGGCTGGCGTCCGAATACGGTGGCGGCGTTCGACTGCGGCTTCATGCGTCTCGATGTGGCCGTTGGGCGGCGGTGGTTCAAGATTGCGGTCGGTACGGCATCGTCGTCGATCTCACCACCGGTTCGCCGGCGTTGAAGTTGGACGGCGGGGATTACTGCTGTGAAACCGTCCCGTTCGCGTTGGCGTTCGCCGAACACGGTGGCCGGCCGGTTGTCGTCCATCGCACTGACTGGAACCGGTTGGATGTCACCGATCTCGCGTCCGGCGAGGTGCTTACGGCGCGGGACAGCCCGGACAGAGATGAGGAAGATGCGGAGCACGACCTCGATTACTTCCACGGCGCGCTGTCGCTGAGTCCTGACGGGACTCGTGTCTACGACGGCGGCTGGGTGTGGCAGCCGTGGGGGATGCCGGCGGTGTGGAGCCTGACCGCCTGGCTGCGCGACAACCCGTTTGAGTCCGAGGACGGGCCCAGCTATGCGGTGTATCCCGAGGTCTCGGAGTGGAACTGGCCGGTGGTGTGGATCGACGACGGGCGGGTCGCGGTGTATGACCGGGATGCCGCCGGCAACGGTACCGTCCACGTCCTCGACCCCACTTCGATCGAACTGCGTTCGCCGGGCGTCCGATGGATCAAGGCGGTCTCGACGTTCCCTTGGCCGGTCGGCGATTTCAGCTTCTTCACCGATGGAGAGCATCTGCTGATCGCCGACGAGGCCGGTCTGCAGGGCGTCGACATCACCAGCGGACAGCAGGTATTCGCGATCGACGGGTTTCGCCCGGCGCGTCAGGATCGGCATACCGGAACGCTGATCCAGGTCGGCAGCGCCAATGCCCGGTTGTGGACGCCGCCGGAGTGGACTGCGCGCGCCGGCTGAGCTGCCATTTCCGCAGGGTGCCGAGCGCGAGAACATCCGCGAGTCCACGCTGTGAGGGCTCGGCATCGCCTCTCGCAAGGGCGGGCACGGCGGCCGACCGCCGGTCATCACCGACGGCATGCTGCACACCGTGCTGCGGCGCCGCGCGAACGGCGAGTCCGTCGAGCAGATCCTGCCCGACCTGGTCATCCCCACCGGCAAGCGCAATGGGCGCAACCCCTCGATGGCCGGCGTCTACCGGGCACTCGCCGATCAGGCCAAGCGCGAGGCGTACCCCGGAGCTGCCGGGAAGGCGCACGCCGACTGCTCTCTAGGGCTGCGAAGTCCCCCGCCCCGCCTACTACTTGTCATCTCGCCGTAGCTTCGGGAAAACAGGGCCATCACCACCGGAAGGTCGTCAGCGGAACCGCTGATGTCGCCGCCGGCGGCCGGGGCGACCGGCTTGACCATCCGCTCCGTCGCTATCGTGCTGGCATGGGGTGCTGGACGGTGTATGCCCTGCGGGCTGAGGACGGCACGAGCTGGGTCCATGGGGAGAAGTGGGGCATGTGGGATCTCACCGACGCGACCGACCGTGTGCGCCTCGTCGAGACGGTGCTTCGCGGCGGCACGCGCGTGGGTGATGGCCATGACCGCGGTCTCGGTGGCATTCGCTTCTGTCGCGGCGTCGGCCTCGATCTGGTCGCCCGCCGATACCGCTACTACAGCTGTGACCCGCCCGACGTCCACTACCTCGACTGCGACGTGCGGCGACGGGCGATGGCACCGGACTGGGACGGTTGGGACGTGGAGTACGCCTGGGGCGGACGCGAGGACTTCGCCGACATGGTGGCGGGGAAGCCGGTCTTCACCGAGGTCGAGACGGGCCCGGCGCTGCCCGACGCAGTGCCGTTTACATCGCGGGAGGACTGGTTCGTCGGCTGGGATCCCGTCGAGTGGCGGATCTTGGTGCTCCACAGCGAGATCATCGCGGACCTTGTCGCGCCCGCCGAAGCGGTGGTGAGCCTCATCAGGAGTGATCGCACGGTGCTGGACCACCAGCTGGCCATCCGCGAGGTCGTGCCGTGGCTGGCCTGGCACGGCGAGTCCCTCACCGAGACGCTGCCTGCCCATGCTCCGTACCCCATGCCGATGGAAGGGACCGTCGAAGCCGGCGTGGTCATCGACCTCCCCGCGCGCCGACTGCGTTACTGGACCACGAAGCCCGTACCTCCCCGCCTCGCAGCACGCACGGCCGCCACCTGGCCGGGATGGCGCGTTGAGCGGCTGCCGTTCGGCTTCGTCGGCCACCTGGCCGCCACCGGGCGAGACGACCCGGACCTGCTGCTCACCGACACCGAGCTGCGCGACGCACGGTGGGACGAGGACCTCATCGCGATACGGAACACGGACCGGCGCGTGCTGCGCGTCGACCCGAGAAACCTGCGAACACCGCGGGTGGAGGTGGTCGAGGACGGTGAGTAGGAGTTGGCCTCATCTGGCACCGCCCAGTGACAGGACCGCGAGCGGCTTCCCCCGCTTTCACCGCGTGCCAGGCGATCGCAGCCGTGCGAGCCCACACGGCGTGCCCCGGTGCCGCCCCGAGGCACCGCAGGGCCGTCCGAAACGGCCTCCTCGGTGTCCAGTCGGTCGTCGCTCCCGGAGATCTGTTCCCGTCTGGCAGCTGCCAGACGGGCGCGGACGGTCGCGGGCCCGGCTCCTGTGACGGTGGCGATCTGATCGATACTCAGCCTCAGTTTGTGGTGCAGGAGGTGGGCGCCCTCGATGGCGGTGGAGGTGCGGCCGCTGCGGCGTGCGACGGTGCGGGTGAAACCACTGCCATGTCCAGGCCGAGGGGCGCCGTTCGGCGACCACGGAGGTCCAGGTGCCGGCCACGGTCTCGAAGAGCTTCGATGTCGCTGTCCGGACTTCCTCCGTGGGAAGGTGGGCGGCGGCGTAGGCGGGTCGGTGGGGGTCGTAGAACGCGTATTAAGCGTTGGTGTGGACGGCGGGCGACGGTTTCATGGTCAGTGCTTCCTTGTTCTGCCGTTCCTGGTCGGCCGAAGGCATCAGCCGGGGGCGGCGGCCTGGCCCACAGTCGGATGTGGCGTTGCGCCACAGGGGCAGGGCGATTTCGGGCTTGCGCTGCAGTGCGGTCGCGAGCCGGTGGTACACCGTCCATTGCGGCACTCCGGGGCCGTGGAAGAAGACCCGCCGGAGGTCGGCGGCGGTGATGCTGCGCCGAGTGGAGCCGAGGAGCCGGTCCTCGCGGGCAGAGCCTGCGGCGTAGTTCAGGGCCTGGAACTAGTACTGCAACGGTGCTTGCCGTGACTGATGGCCAGGTCAGGGGCTGTGCCCGCGCCGTTTGTAGTGACTGATGCGGGCCTGGTGTTGTCGTCGTCGGCGCCAGGTCGACCAGTGCAGGATGTGC